>NZ_JCAXDW010000007.1:0-209208 GCF_059759235.1 Paeniglutamicibacter sp. GQ140 | reverse complement strand
CCGTTGTACTTGACCTCGCTCACGGCTGTTCCTGTTGCTGTATCGGACATGGCTATACCTCCAGAACCGTTACGTTGAAAATGTTTTCAGCTGTAGCCGCTGCTGCGAGGGTGACGGTAATTGTTCCGTCAGCCTCAACAACGTTGTCTCCGAACTGATCCTGGTTGCCGGCTGGCAGGATGCCAGGTAGGCACCCACCCGTCGGCGAGCGCAATCAGCCCACGTCCCCCTTGCCGTGCTGGCGCAGCTGGATGGCCACGTCCAGGTCCTGCGCCGTGGGACAGGCATGGGCGTTCAGGTCCGCGATGGACCAGGCGATGCGCAATACCCTGTCATAGCCGCGCGCACTGAGCCGCAGTGACTCCGTGGCCCGGTTCAGCCCGGCCAGGGTCGCCGAAAGCAGGCGCAGCTCGTTGCGCAGGATCGATCCCGGCACCTCCGCATTGGTGACGATCCCCCAGCGCTTGAGCCGGTCGCGTGCCGCGCCTCGGGCCTCGCGCACCCGCGCCGCAACCACGGCCGAGGACTCGCCCCCTCCGCGTCCGGCCAGTTCATGGGGTGAGAGCTGCGGAACAAAGAGTTGCATGTCGATCCGGTCCAGCAACGGTCCCGAGAGCCTGGCCAGGTAGCGGCGGCGCTGCATTGGGGTGCAGGTGCACTCGGTGCCCTTCCCCAGGTTCCTTCCGCATGGACACGGATTCGCCGCCAGCAGCAGTTGGAAACGCGCCGGGTAACTTGCCGTTCCGGATGCGCGATGCAGGGTGAGCACGCCGGATTCCAGCGGCTGGCGCAACGCATCGAGTGCCGGGGCGGAAAATTCTGGTGCCTCGTCCAGGAAAAGGACGCCCCGATGGGCACGGGAGGCGGCACCGGGCCGCGGGATGCCGCTGCCGCCGCCAATCAGCGCCACCATGGACGCACTGTGGTGCGGGGATTCGAAGGGCGGCCGGCGCAACAGCGAGGTGATGGGACGCCCTCCGGCCGCCAGCGAGTGAACGGCAGTGGTTTCCAGCGCCTGGGCGTCGTCAAGGTCGGGCAGCAGCCCCGGCAGGCGCTGCGCGAGCATGGTCTTCCCTGCCCCGGGCGGCCCGGTGAACAGCAGGTGGTGGCCGCCGACGGCCGCGACCTCCAACGCATACCGCCCCTGGGCCTGGCCGACAACATCGGAGAGGTCCAATGCCGGTGACCTGGTCGCGGACCACCCAGCCGTGGTGCGTGCGGGCGAGTCGTGCCGCGCCCTGTACTGCAGCTCCAGCGGGTTTGCGCCGCAATCGGCAAGCACCTGTGACAGGTGGGCGTAGGAACGCACCGAAGCGCCGGCAACCAGTTCCGCCTCCGACTGGTTCTGGGCTGCCACCACGACGTTTGGGTAGCCATCGCGCACAGCGGCCATGACCGCAGGAAGCACCCCGGAGATGGGGCGCAGCGATCCGTCAAGCCCCAGCTCCGCGACATAGACGACTCCGGGAGCAGGCGTGATGGATCGGTCAGCGGCCAGCGCCGCCAGCAGGATGGCCAGGTCGAATCCCGACCCGCGCTTGTGCAGCGTCGCGGGTGTCAGGTTCACCGTCAGGCGACGGTTGGGCAGCGGAATGCCGGAGTTTCGTGCGGCTGAGCGAATGCGCTCGCGCGATTCGTTCAGTGCCGCGTCGGGCAGCCCCAGCAGGATGAAGGCGGGGATGCCGTTGCCCACGTCGGCTTCCACCTCGATGAGCTGGCCGTTGAGTCCGGTCAGGCCAATGCCGAGGGTGCGGGCCAGGCTCATGAGTCCACCCCGATCAAGTGTTCGATGCTTGGTTCTCGCCCCGGAGCCATGAGGATTGCCAGCACGTCCACCCGAACGGTGTGCGGATTCCGGCGGTGGGTCACGCACCATTGACGTACCAGGCGCGAGAGCCTGCGCAGCTTCTGCGAGTTCACCGCCTCGGCCGGATGGCCGAAGCCCAGGGAGCTGCGAGTCTTGACCTCAACGCCAACGACCTGGCCGTCAGTCTCGGCAACTATGTCCAGTTCCCCGATGTTGCAGCGCCAATTGCGTTCCAGCACCGTGTATCCGGCACCGGTGAGATAGACCGCGGCAAGTTCCTCCCCCGCGGCGCCGAGTTCCTGGTTGTGGTTCATAAGCACACTCCTCTCCGTTGAGACGCGCAGGCGCTCATCGGGAGACAGTTGAGCGGGAGCGGTCTGATTTCAAGCGTGCACGGCGTGGCGCAGCAACGGATCCGGATCGAACAGAGGTGTGGATAAGCGGAAATCGGATACCGGCGAGCGCGGCATCAAGGCTGGTCGGATTTGTGGCGCCCCTGGGAACCGTCTGCACCCTTCACGGCAAATGCATAAGCGCCTTGCTGCCTGAATGAGAAGCGGGCCGTTGCCTCATCCCGATTCGGGAAGCGGCAACGGCCCGTTCGTGGCGCGGTCGGTGGTACCAGCGGGGCCGGATCATCCTCCGTAGGGCCAGGACCAGCCGCCGTTGTCTTCGGGGTCGTAGGCGACCTGGCCCTTGAGGGCATCCACGTCGAGCACGACCTTGCCCTTGACGGTTTGGCCCGGGTTGACCACCGGCGGCAGCAACACCGAGTCGTCGAAGCAGCCCCAGGCCGTCTCCGAGGTCACGTTGCGGTCCGGGGACCCGGCCGAGGTCGTGACGGAGAAGGCCTCCGCGACCAATGGCATGAACAGCTCCTTGGATCCTCCCGCCGCCTTGTCGGAGACCGAGGCGGCCAGGGTCGCCTCGACGTCAAGGACCAGGAACTTGGTGCGCATCGGGCTGAGCGGCTGGTTTCCCACGCGCGCATCGCACCGCGACAGGAGCTGGCTGTTGGTGACCTCAATGGTGAAGTAGCTCTTGTTGGTTTTTTCGTCGACCAGGCCGGCCTTTTCGCCGGCCTTCTTCTGGACGTTGTCGAATTTGTCGATCTTCACCTCGGTGCCGGTGGACGGATCGACTTCGGCGGCTGCGGGGCCCGCAACAAGGTCGCCGGGGAGTTCCCATTCCGTGCTGCTTGCGGCACCGGCCATGCCGATGCCCCATGCCGCGAGACCGAGGACCGCAACGCCCGAAACGGCGCCGGTGATGATCTTGCCCTGCTTTTTCATGGTCAGAACCTCTTTAGGTAGTCGCCGGAAGTCACTCGGATTCCGTGTTTGGTCAGGTATTCGCCGATCTTCTTCGATCCAAGGTAGGCCCAGGACTTCTTGCCGTCCTTGTCGGTGACCAGCACCCGGTTGTAGTTCTGGTCAGCCAGCGGCTTGTTGGGGTTGAAGCGTTCCCACTTGTCCATGTTGGCCACGGTTGCGCGGTAGCTGGCCGGCTTGATGTCCATTCGCTCGACAACCACTTTGTCGGAGGCCTTCCCGCTGGGGATCACATAGGACAGCCAGGTCTTGTTGGGCTGGAGGTACATGCTGTGGGAGGAGATCGACGTCTTGGTTTCCCTGGAGGTCTTTCCTCGCAGGATGTAGTAGGCCGACTGCCCCTTGCGAAGCGTCCCATAGACCGCAAAGGAGTACTGGCCCGTCTTGTCCAGGTACTTGTTTGAAATCCAGCCCGTGCCCTTCGAGGACTTGACCTTTGACCAGCCGTTGGCTGTCGTCAGGTAGGTGACGCGCTCGTTGGCCGGAACCGTTCCCAGTTTTGGGTGCGAGGTGCCGGCCCCCTTGCGGATGTTTACCTTCGCAGTTGTCCAGCGATGGGCGGTTTTGGGTGCCGCGGGCTTGGGCGCGGGCTTCTGGGCGGCCGGGGCGTTCTTGAGGTACCTGGAGGCCACCCAGCCGGCTTTGTTCTTGTACGTGGTCTTGCTCCAGGTGCCGCTGGTCTGGGTGACGGTGACCGTGGTGTTCTTCGGGATCACCACCAGCACCTTGTTCGTGGCGCTCTTGGCCGCACGCAAATTCAGGTTGTACGTGGTGGTCTTCCGCGTGGAGGACTCGACCTGGGTCTTGGGCGCCGGCTTCTTGGCGGCAGGGGCGTTCTTGAGATATCGCGAGGCCACCCAGCCGGTCTTGTTCTTGTACGTGGTCTTGCTCCAGGTGCCGCTGGTCTCGGTGATGGCCACGGCGGAGTTTTTCGGAATGGTCAGCAGCACCTTGTTCTTAGTGCTTTTGCCCGCGCGCAGGTTGAGGTTGTGGGTGGTGGCCTTCTTCAGGTTCACCTTCTTCAAGGCAATCGCGCTACCCGCGGGTTCCAGCACCATCGACGCCGATGCCGTGGTTTCCGCGGCCGGGGCGAGTCCGTGGGTGGCCGGCGGCGACGCAAAGCCCGAGCTGCTTCCGGTCACCACTACGGCCAGCGCCAGGGCTGTGGCGATTCTCTTCTTCTGCAATTGGATCCCCCATTGATGCTGGTCTTCTCGGCGCCGGGCTCGGCCATGGCGGCGGCCCGGACGAAGGCATTTAAACCACCATACGTGCGCCGAATGGACAATTGTCGTTTCCACTCGATGATTACGCTTTCTTCTCCGGATTTCGGGTTCATGAAGGCGGGTTCCGGCCGGACTATCCTCCATAGGGCCAGGACCATCCGCCGTTGTCCTCGGGGTCGTACGCGACCCTTCCCCGGGGGACGCCTACGTCCAACACGACCTTGCCGGAGACGCTCTGCCCCGGATTGACGACGGGAGGCAGAAGTTGCGCATCGTCAAAGCAGCCCCAGGCCGTCTCGGGGGTGACATTGCGGTCAACTTCCCCGCCGGGGTTGCTCACCGAGAATGCCTCGGCTACCAACGGCATGAACAGGTCTTCCGGGCCTCCTCCGGCCTTCTCGGCGACGGAGTCCGCCAGGGACGGGCTGACGTCAAGCACCAGGAATGCGGTGCGGGTTGGACGGAGCTTGTCGGTGCCGACGCGCGGTGTGCAGTCATCCACCACTTCGCTGTCGGTGACCTCGATGGTGAAGTAGCTCGTCTTGGTCTGTTCGTCGAAGAGTCCGGCCTGCTGGCCCGGGCCCTTTTCGACGTTGTCCAAGGCATCGGCCTTCACCTTGCGGCCGGTGGATGGGTTGGTTTCCGCGATTGCCGGTCCGGCACCCAGGTCCGCCGTGGGCGTCGGACCGTGCGTGGGGGCCGTGGCGGCGTAGCCGATTCCCCAGGCCGCGAAGCCGGCCACGACCACCGCCGAGGTGGTGCCGGCGATGATTTTCCCGTGCGTCCTCATTTTCAGTACCGCCTCAGATAGTCGCCGGAGGTCACGCGAATGCCGTTCTTCACCAGGTAGTTGCTGATCTTCGAAGCCCCCACGTAGGCCCAGGAACGCTTGCCGTCCTTGTCGGTGACGAGCTTGCGGTTGTAGTTCTGGTCGGCCAGCGGCTTGCGCGGATCGAAGCGTTCCCACTTGTCCAGGTCGGCCAACGTTGCGCGGTAGCTGGCAGGCCGGATGTCAATGCGTTCGACCACGACGCTTCGGGCGGAGGACGAGCTTGGAATGATGAACGACCACCATGTCTGGTCAGGCTTGAGATACATGTTGAAGTTGGCAATCCGGGTCCGTGGTTCGCCCCCGCAGCAGGTGGTAGGCGGACTGCCCCTTGCGCAGGGTCCCGTAGACGGCGACCGGGTGCTGGCCATGGGCGTCCAGATAGCGGTTGGAAATCCAGCCCGTGCCCTTTGACGTCTTCACGTTTGACCAACCGCTGGCCGTCCCGAGGTAGGTGACGCGGTCGTTGGACCGCACCACTCCCAGGCTCGCGTACGAGGTGCCTGCGCCCCTGCGGACATTCACGTTTGCCATGGTCCAGCGGTAGGCGATCTTGGCGGCCGACGCGTTCTCCAGGTAGCGCGAGGCCACCCAGCCGGTCTTGCCCCGGTAGCTGGTCTTGCTCCACGAACCACTGGTCTCGGTGACGGTCACCGCGGTGTTCTTCGGGATCATCACCAGCACCTTCGTGCCGGTGCTCCTGCCCTGGCGCAGGTTCAGGTTGTAGGCGGTGACCTTCTTCAGGTTCACCGTCCCCATCGCGATGCCCAGTGTCGCGGCCCCGGCCGGCTGAAGGGTCGTGGCCGGACTCCAGGTCGCTCGGGCGACCGGGTCCAGTTCGTGGTTGGCCCCCGGCGCAGTGAACCCCGCACTGCTTCCGGTGACCGCAACGGCGATGGCAAGTGCCGCGGCTAGTTTTGTGCTCTGCAATCGAATCACCCCGTAGGTTTTTGTCCTTCTCGATTCGGCCGCGGACCGGAGGCAGAGAGCCGCTCCACGACGCCGTGATGTGCTTTGACGTTGACGCCGTTGCCCGGTCGCAGTGGTTCAACGTTCCGGATTTTGCCGTCATACATGCAGTGTCCACAGGGGCGGGAAAGGTGACGCGGATTACGCCACTTTCTTTTCTTAAGTTTCGAAGGTGGCGGTTGGCGCCCGGGAAACGGGCAGGGCAGGATGGCTCCGGAAGCCGGGCCGGGATCAACGCTCCGGTCGGATTTTCCCGGGGCTGTGGGGCTTTTGCCGGCGTCGCGGGCACTGTTCCGTGGCTTACTGCCCTTCGCTGCCCAGGGTACGAATGCGGGTTGTCGCCGCTCGCAGCAGCGCGCAGTCGATCTCCAGCGCAACGGCCAGCGGTTCCATGGTGCCGTCCGCGGCGAGGGCGTCCTGGACCGTGACGGTTCCGGTGAGCGCCTCGGCATCCAGGGCCCGGTCGATCCAGAAACGGTGGACCAGCCGGTAGCAGTTGCGCTCGATGTTTCCCTCGCCCCCGTGCATCCCTGCCGGGTAGGAGGTCCCGGTGGCGGCGTCGACCAGCTCGACGCCGAGTTCGACGTTTCCGAGGTGTTCATGGCTGCGCCGGTACCAGCTCGCGGCGTCTTCCTGGGAGCCGCGCAGGTTCAGGTAGTCGAAGACCAGCAGCACCCCGGTGCTGTGGACCGTGGCGGTTGCCAGGTGCAGCACCTCGCGATCGCCGTGGTGGAGCATTTTGTCCAGGACCACCGTGGCGCCCAGTTCATCGAGCCGTGGCCCGAATGCGGCTTCCTGCTCCCGGTCCCGGGCGAGCTCCTCGGCCTCCAGCATCGCTGCCAGTTGTTCCGGGTCCACCGGCTCGAGGCGGTGCAGGGGACTTTCCCGGAACGGGTGGCCGGTGTACGCCTTGTGCGCCATTCCCAGGGATTCCAGTGCATTGTGCACGCGGTCCGAGGCGGCCAGCAGTTCGGCATCGCCGGTTGCGGGGGCGAAGGCCTGTCCGAAGTCCGCCGCGCGTGATGCCAGCTTTAGCCGGTAGTCAAGCAGCGCGTCGTTCAGCCCGGTGATGGCCGCGGCCAGGGCGCTCTCGCCCTCTTTCGGGTCCGGGGTCCCGTCATCGAAGTCGAAGGTCAGTGAGCTGAGGTACGGCAGCCCGTTCTGCGTGCCTCCCGAGACGCGGAAGAAGGAGACGGTCCCAAGGTCGGCCTCATCGTCGCCTGCGGGGTTGTCGTCGCCTGGCTGCTCATTCATCTGCCGGTGCGCTCCTGGGTGGGTAGTTGCCTGCTGCCTGGCCCGAGCCTAGCAGCGGGCCGGCCGACATTGCCGCGCTGGGAATCGGGCCCGAAGACTGGGCTGCCCCCGAAGCCGCGCCCCTGGTGCGGGGCGGCTTCGGGGGCAGTGCCGGCACGGCGTGCCGGAAGCGGCGATCGCGGCTAGTTCAGTCCCTCCTTGGGGATGGACAGGTCATCGACGCGGTTCAGTTCCTCGATGTTCACGTCCTTGAACGTCACGATGCGCACCGATTGGACGAAGCGCCCGGTGCGGTAGACATCCCAGACCCAGGCGTCGGTGAGCGTGAGGTCGAAGAAGACCTCCCCGTCGGCCGATCGCGTCTTCAGGTCCACGTTGTTGGCCAGGTAAAAACGCCGCTCGGTTTCCACGACGTAATTGAAGAGGTTTGCCACGTCCTTGTATTCGCGGTAGAGCTGCAGCTCGAGTTCCGCTTCGTAGTTCTCCAGGTCTTCGGCACTCATGGTGTTTTCCCCTCGCCCCCTGACTCGATGTTCACTCCCGGCGACTTGGGTGTCAGTTGCCAGGTCTTCCGATGGTATTCGCACGCCCCGTGCTCGGCGATGCCGGCGCGGTGGGCGGCTGTGCCATACCCCTTGTTTCGTATCCAACCGTACGCCGGGTAGGTCCGATCGTACCCATCCATGAGGTCGTCGCGCTCGACTTTGGCCAAAATGGATGCAGCGGCGATGGACAGGGCCAGCAAATCGCCCTTGATCAGTGTGTGGACCGGAATCAGCAGCCCGTCGATGTCTTCCGGGTCGCCGAATCCCGGCACCAGGGAGTCAAGCAGGGTGGGCTGGGAGGTGGCCGAGAGCCAGTCCAGGTTCCCGTCCAGCAGCACCGCGTCGGCCTCCTGCCCGCGGTGCGCGGCGGTGGCGGCGCGCAGCCCGGCCAACCGCAGGGCGGGCACCAGGCCCAGGGCGTCGATCTCGGCGGCGCTGGCGTGGCCCACGCCCCAGGCGGCGGCCCAGTCCTTGATCGCCGGGACCAGTTCGTGGCGCAACGCGTCCGGGACCAGCTTGGAGTCCCGCACCCCGGGCAGCTCGGTGGCGGTTGCGGGGTCGATGACGACGTAGCCCACGGACACCGGCCCGGCCAGCGAGCCGCGGCCCACCTCGTCGGCGGCCCCGATGAACCGGTGCCCGCCGGCCGCGGCAAGGGCCAGCTCGTGTTGCAGGGTCGGCGGAGTCGATGCCATCAGTTGGCCGGGGCCGGGACCTGGGCGAAGACCCCGTCCCCGCCCGGGATGCCGCCGAGTCGGTCCAGCGGCCAGGAAATGACCGCGGCCCTGCCCTCGACCGCTTCCAGGTCGACGAAGCCGCCCTGCAGGTCCTCGTGGAAGCGGGAGTCGGCGGAGGCGCCGCGGTGGTCGCCCATGACCCAGACCTTGCCCTCGGGGACGGTCGCGGTGAATTCGGTGTCCGAGGGGTTGTCTCCCGGGTAGATGTACGGCTCGGTGATTTCCACGCCGTTGACCGTCAGCTTGCCGTTGTCGGAGCAGCATTCAACGGTGTCCCCGGGCATGCCGATGATCCGCTTGATCAGGTGCTGGTTGGAGGGGTCGGGGACCAGGCCGACGAAGGTGAAGAATTCGGTGACGGGGTTGGTCGCCGTGGGGGCGATCGGCGGCAGCCAGCCCTCCTCGTCGCGGAAGACCACCACGTCACCCCGGGAGAGGTCGAACGGGCCCGGGGCCAGGAGGTTGGCAAAGATGCGGTCGTTGACCTGCAGCGTTTGCTCCATGGAGCCGGAGGGGATGTAGAACGCCCGGAAGAAGAACGTCTTGACGACCAGCGAGATCACCAAGGCGACCACGACGATGATGAGGACCTCGCGGATGGCGGCCCACACGGGGTTTCGTTTTTTCCCCGGTCGGTCCGGTGTTGCTGCTGCGTCGCTGGCGTGGCTCACGTGGGTGCAGGCCCTTTCAAGTTTCTGGTGTTGCTGTCGGCACGGGGAGACAACCGTTCCCGCCGTCCCGAAAACGGACGCGGCACCCGTGTCTTCCCTCGGGTACCAGCCTACGTCGCGCCGGGGGCCTTGCCCGGTCGTGGCGCGCCTGGGGAAGATCCAAGGCGCGCCGCGACCGGGCAAAAAAGACTGGTCAGCCGGAGGATGCGGGACTGGCGGGGCCCGCCGATTCGACGAACTTCAGCGTGATGCCCGCGGTGACGTCGGCGGCCGCCAGGCCCTCCCTGATTTCCTCGAGGTGGGCGGGAGCCACCGCGAGGGTGATGGAGCCGTCGCGTCCGGAGGGAACGTATCGGTGGATGGCCGTGGCGGTGTCCCCGCCCCGCTCCCGTTGCCAGGCCATGATCTTGCCGACGCCGGCCTCGAGCTCCGCGGCGGAATGTTCGGCCAGGTGGGCCACGGCGCCGGCAGCGGTGACGATTGCCTCGGCGGCCTTGTCGGTGACCGCGACATGCAGCTTGCTTTCCGCGATCCAGGCCTCGGAGTACCTCTCGCCCAGCGTTTCCTTGAGAGTTTCATTGAGTTGGAGCAAGTCCGGGTCCTGGGTCTCGTGGGGGGCGGCACTGAGCGACGCCGAGGGGGTGGGACTGGAGGATGCAGGCGCTCCGGCCTCGCTGCCGCAGGCGGACAGCAAGAGCACCGCCGCCAGGGCAGCACCGCCCAGCGCGAAGCGTCCCATGTGGTTGTTCATGTGTGTGACCACCTTCTGATTTGGGCCGAGTCTATGCGGTATGCCGGGGTGTCGGCTGTGGAGAACGTGGGAATAACGCGGGGGCCTCCCCCGGAATTGCTGACAATTCCGTGAAAGGCCCCCGCGCCCGCTCGTCGCGGCTAACCGGTGATGGAGCGATTAGGCACTGTGGTGCCCGGCGCCCCTGCGGCGCAGCAGCATGAACAGGCCACCGGCCACCATGAGCGCACCACCTGTCGCGATGGCCGGCAGGACGGCGTTTGCGCCCGTGGTGGCCAGGCCGCCGCTGCCGCCGTCATCGCCGTTGATGTCGCCCTGCGGAACAACCGGTGCCTTGGAAGGCTCGGGATCCTGCGTGGGCTCCGGCGAAGCGGTCGGGGCCTCGGTTGGCTCGTCGGTCGGTTCCGGCTTCCGCTCCGGCTCCGCGGCGATGGTGAAGGTGCTGGACGTGGCGGCCGAGGAAACCCCGTCGATCACCTGTACGGCGGTGATCTTGTGGTCCCCTGCCTTCAGGTTCCCGGGTGCCAACACCGTCCATGCCCCGTTGACCACCACGGCGGCCAACTCGTTCTCGTTGCCGGCCGCGGCCGTGGCGACCCCAGTTTCGCTGCTGGCCGGGACAGCGGTGAGCTCGGAGCCATCGAGGGTCACCTTGATGGTGGACCCGTTGATGCCGAAGCCGCTGATGGTCTTCGGGGCCTTGTCGAAGGCGAATTCCTGGCCGTCGGTCGGCGAATCGATGGACGGCGCCACCGGGACGACCTTGAAGGCACTCGTCACCGGGGAAGAGGTGGTCTCGCCGATGCTCTGCACGGCGGTGACGCTGTGCGGGCCATAGGTAAGGACCGCATCGTCTTCCAGCGTGACGCTCCAGGTGCCGTTGTCCCCAACGGTGGCTTCCCGCGTGACTGCCCCGGTCAGCTTGACCATGGCGCCGGCAACGCCGGTACCCGAGATCACTCGCTGATCCTCGGTGAAGGTCTTGCCGTTTGCCGGTCCGGTGATAACAGGCGCGGCGAGCAGGATGGTGAAGCTGCTGGTGGCGACCTTCGACGTCTCGCCGTCCAAGGCCTGGGCGGCGGAAACGGAGTGCTCGCCGTAGGACAGCGCGGTGGGGAGCTTGACGCTCCACGTGCCGTCGGCGGCGACCTTGGCGGTGCCCGCGGCATCGCCGGTCAGCGTCACGGTGGCTCCGGCAACGCCGGTACCCGAGATGACCGACACCGCTGCCTCTAGGGTGGCGCCGCTCTTCGGGCTGGTGATGGCAGGGGTGCCGATGACGACGTTGACCGAGCCCGCGGTGGTCGCCGACTTGTTGAAGCCGTTGACCGTCTGGACGGTGAAGTCGTACTTGCCGTAGGACGTCGGCGCCTTGAAGCTGAACTTGCCCGCGGAGACCGTGGCGCTGATGGGCTTCTGGCCGTCCGAGCGGATCACCACCTTGGAGCCGGACGGGGCGCCGGCCACGGTGCCGGAAATCGTTGAGCCTGCCGCGATGTCCGCGCCGTCGGACGGCGAGGTGACCACCGGGGCATTGAGGAACATGGCGATGGAGTAGCCCTTGGCGTGCTTCAGGCCGTCCTTGATGTCCGTGAAGTAGGCCCGGCCGCCATCGGAGGTGGATACGGCGCTTGTCACGCCGACCGCCGTGCCGCCGGCAACAGCGGATCCACCGGAGTCGCCCTCGTTGGCCTTCAACAGGTCGGCGTTCACCATGCCGAATCCGCGGACACCTCGGACGTCGCCTTCCCCGTTGTACCCGCCGACAAGGAAGATCCCGACCTCGTCGACTTTGCCGCAGGTCCAGCCGGTGGTGCGGCCGGACTTGCAGACTTCGGCGCCGATGACGGCGCTGGCCACGCCTGTCACCTTGGTACCTGAATCGCGCTCGTCGGCGCCCTTCCAGTCCGTGACCATGGACTTGAGATCCAGGTCCGGGTTGATTTCGTCGATGACGGAGATGTCGGTCCCGACGTTGCCGATGTCCTCGGCCGACGCCCCGGGCCCATAACCGGTCACGGAGCTGTTGCCGGGGCCGCCGAACTGAGAGAAGCCGAACGTTCCCAGGGAGGCTCCGATTTCTTCGAATTCGTTCGGCGCGGTGTGTTCCATGATGTTGACGTTGGTGATTTCGCCGTCGCGCTCACAGTGACCGGCCGAGATCGCCGCGTCCTGGCCTGCGGAATTGAAGCCGTTGAAACCAATCGAGCACAACGCCACAGTGGTCGGGCTGGTCCGTGCGCCGTAGCCCATGCCGCCGAGCACATCGCCCGCGACTGCCGTCTTGGCAGGTCCCTCGGCTTTCTCGATGGTGACCTTGGTGTACTGCTGCGCGAATTCCTCGGGGGTCAGCTTCCCGCCGAATCGCAGGGCGGTTGCCTTGGGGGTCTCAGTCGCTCCCTTGCTTTCGAGAGTGGCCACTCCACCGGTGCGAATGACGAAGCTGTTGGCGCCGGTCTTCATGACGGCCTGAAGCTGGGACACGGCCTTGGGCTCGACGTTTTCGACGTAGGCCTTGAGCAGCGAATCCGCACTCTTGGGCGCTGACTTGGCAACGATCTTCGGCACGGCCGTCGCCTCGGTCTTCGGGCTTTCGGCGACCGGGAGCTTCGACGGAACAGCCGCGGTTTCCTTGCCCTCGGGAGTCTTCACGGTCTCAACGCTCTTCGGCTCCGCCGAGGCGACGACCTCGGGCTCCGCCACGATGTTCAGCTCAACATCTGTGCCCTCGGTCAGTTCGTCGAGCTTTTCGGTGACGGTTTTGAGGGAAGATGCAGCCACAGTGACATTGATCTTGTTCTCGGTGATTGCAAAGTCGGCGACCAGCTTCGCCTGCTGCAATTCCTTGGTGAGCGAATCGACAACGGAACTGAGCTCGCGGTTCTTGTAGAACTCTTCGATGGTGATGCCAAGGTCGCGCTCCACTGCCTCCTTGAGCCCGCTAGGCAGAGCCGCCTGGCTCTGGTCTTTCGTGGCCTCCGTGCTCGAGGCGGCCACAGACCCGGCAGATGTCGGCTCCGGGTGGCGAGGGCCGGCACCGTGGCGAAACTGCTGCCAAGCACCAATGCCGTGGTGGCGGCGGCAATAGTGCCGCGCTTCATCAGCGCACGTGAAGATTCGTGCATATGGAGATCTCCCAATTCAAGGTGTGGTGCCTCGCTTTTGTGTGCGCCGCGTCTGTCGTGGGACATCCGTTTGGGCATACCGCGAGCAATGACTGTTACCGAAATGAAACCCTAACTCGTGTAGATATCCACGAACAAACCATTTCGGCAGCAACATCCACCCGATGGACCATTTGACGCATCAACCACTTTGGGAAAAAACGCACAATCTCGGGGCCGCATCGCCCAGAGACTCTCATCACACCCACCGACACGCCCGGGCGCAATTTCCTCATGTCACCCACGTATTTACTATGTAATTCGCAGACTTTGCTCAGTTTTCCCGGGCGCGCCCGCGCTTGCCTTCAGGGCCGCGGCCCCAGTCTTGTGCATTTTAAATACCCTCTGGACATACTTTAATATCCGACCAAATCCACGAGTGGCAACTGCAACACATGACCATCCGACAACCTCTGCACGAACAGTCGACGTACGCCTGTGGAAGGCTTCACGTGCCGTCTCGCCGGGTCGATATCGTACGCGCGGCACCCGGGATGGTTATGGGGACCTTGCTGCGCGTGCACTGGCGCGTAGCGTGCGCATCGGCGGGCATCGGCGCATCGAGGGCGAAGCCGGCGAAAGTGCGACGTGCGGGCCGCTGGAGGGAGGGCGCATAAGGGAGACCGGTGCCGCCTTGCATTCCAGATGGGCAGCGATACGTCGACGAGGACTGTTGAGGCCGGCGGCGTCATGTGAAAACGGGGATGGCATCCTGTTGCATCCGTGCAAGGGAGAACGGAGCAGGTCCGCCGTGGGCAGGTGTGCTCCGAAGCGGGCATCGTGCAGACCGCAGGAAGCCTGCATCGGAGCGAAAGTGCCCGGCCGGCCAATGACGTGGCCGATGCCCCGGATGGTTGGTTAGTTGGCGCCTGGCATGAGGCCCTGGGCGGCTGCCCCGTCGACAGCGCGGCCGCTGCCAAGTGGCCAAATCACGTCGGTGACCTTGCCGATGACACGATCCGAGACGATCATGCCGCCACCGGGCGCTCCCAGCAGCGCGCGCGAGTCCTCGGACACCGAGCGGTGGTCCCCCATGACCCACAGCCGCCCTGCGGGAATCCGAACGTCGAACTCCATATTGCTCGGCTTGTCCCCGGCGAAGACGTAGGGCTCGTCAAGCGGGACGCCATTGACGCTCAAACGCCCGTCGGCACCGCAGCAGCTGACGGTGTCGCCGCCGACGCCAATGACGCGCTTGACGTACACCGAGTCGCTGCCGGCCAGACGCAGCGCCCAGGCCAGGGAGTCCAGGGCGTTGGGACGCTGGTACGGCAGGAAAGAGCCGCGTCCGTCGAAGATGACCACGTCCCCGCGTTCGATTTCGGCGTCCTTGTAGGCAAGCCGGTTCACGAGCAATCCCTCACCCGGGTTCAACGTGGATTCCATGGAAGTGGAACCGATGTAGAAGAAGTCAACGACGGTGGCGCGAACGCCAAGGGTGATCACCGCCGCAGCAGCAAGCGCGCCAACGGCAAAGCGCCAGCCCCTCGAAGGGGACCGGCGCTTTGTCGAAGCGGAAAAACGTTCCGATTCAGTAGATCGATCCACGATGGATCCCCATCCATGCCGCCCGCTGGGAGGCAGAGATGAAGGCTCTCGCTTTTCTGGCTACTTGGCGGTCCGGAAGTCGCGCTTTTCGCGGATCTTCGCGGCCTTGCCGTGGCGATCGCGCATGTAGAACAGCTTGGCGCGGCGAACGTCGCCGCGGGTCAGCAGCTCGATCTTGTCCAGAACCGGGGAGTGCACCGGGAAGGTACGCTCTACGCCGACGCCGAAGGAGACCTTGCGAACGGTGAAGGTTTCGCGAACGCCGTCACCCTGGCGGCCAAGGACGAAGCCCTGGAATACCTGGACACGGGAGTTCTTGCCTTCGATGATGTTGACGTGAACCTTGACGGTGTCACCGGCGCGGAAGTCCGGGACATCGCTGCGCAGCGAGGCTGCGTCGACAGAGTCGAGAATACGCATGATTGCATCTCCTAGGCAGACGCCGCAGGTCACCTACCTTAGACACGGACCGTCATTGTTCCTCAAGACGCACGTGGGCGTCGAGGGAAAGATGTGGCGGTCCGAAGCTTAGTACCACGATCCGTTTGCGGATCGGCGGTAGGTCCAACTGTTGATTCGTTCCCCCTGCGGCAGGAGCAGAACCCAGTAGACCCAAGAATCTATTTTGCCATACTCCGGTGCAAGGCGCGAAGTCCCGGACACGCACGCGGAAAAGCGCATCGTGGATCCCGCCCCGGCCCGCCGGGCGTACGTCCTCCACGTTGGCACTTCCTCCCCGCTGCCACCGCTTCATGACGGGCCGAACTCCGCCGCCAACCAGGCCTTGCGGGCCCAAAGGGCCGGGAATCCGACGGCAACAACGCCCGACCCGACGGCGTCCGATCGCCACGCTTGGACAGCGCGGACTCCGGGCCGCGGGACCTCATGCAACGCGCCGGTGCGCAAGGTCACAAACACTGGCGCGTTGAATGATGTGATAGTTTCGCTTACGACCACACGGGGGCCCTTGCAAGGGCTGAGATCGAGCTGACGCAGCGAGAGACCGTTGAACCTGTCCGGGTAATGCCGGCGAAGGAAGTGAGTACTCCTTGAGCAACACCATTTCAATGCACAGCCCTGTCCAAGATGCCGTGGAACCCTCCGAGACGCAGTCCCTGAAGTCCCACTCGCTGGCCTACATCGAAGACAACGAGTCGGGGATCAGGGTCCCGGTCACACAGATCGCACTGGAGCCCTCCCCCGGGGGAAAGGACAACGCGCCGCTGCAGGTCTACCGCACAGCCGGCCCGGGAAGCGACCCTGTGGTTGGCCTGCCCGCGTTCCGCAGCACCTGGATCGAGGATCGCGCCGACACCGAGGCGTATGCCGGACGTGAAAGGAACCTGCTGGACGACGGGAAGTCAGCGGTCCGCCGGGGCAAGGCGTCGGCCGAGTGGAAGGGAAGCCGGCCGGTTCCCCGACGCGCCCATGCCGGAAAGCGCGTCACCCAGATGCACTACGCCCGGGCCGGCGTCATCACCCCGGAGATGCGCTTCGTCGCCCTGCGCGAGAACTGCGACGTCGAGTTGGTGCGCAGCGAGGTCGCCGCGGGCCGGGCAATCATCCCGGTGAACATCAACCACCCCGAGTCAGAGCCGATGATCATTGGCAAGGCGTTCCTGGTGAAGATCAATGCGAATATAGGCAACTCGGCAGTCACCAGCTCCATTGCCGAGGAGGTGGACAAGCTGCAGTGGGCCACCCGGTGGGGTGCCGACACCGTGATGGACCTGTCCACCGGCGATGACATCCACACCACCCGCGAATGGCTGATCCGCAACGCCCCGGTCCCCATCGGCACCGTGCCGATCTACCAGGCGCTGGAAAAGGTCAACGGCGAGGCCAACGCCCTGACCTGGGAAATCTTCCGCGACACCGTGATCGAGCAGTGCGAGCAGGGCGTTGACTACATGACCATCCATGCGGGGGTGCTGCTGCGCTACGTGCCCCTCTCGGCCAACCGCGTGACGGGAATCGTCTCGCGCGGCGGGGCCATCATGGCCGGCTGGTGCCTGGCCCACCACCAGGAGAACTTCCTCTACACGCACTTCGACGAGCTGTGCGAGATCTTCGCGCAGTACGACGTGGCGTTCTCCCTGGGCGACGGGCTGCGCCCCGGCTCCATCGCAGACGCCAACGACGCCGCCCAGTTCGCCGAGCTTGACACCCTGGCCGAGCTCACCGCGCGGGCCTGGGAGTACGACGTCCAGGTCATGGTCGAGGGACCCGGGCACATCCCCTTCCACCTGGTGCGCGAGAACGTCGAGCGCCAGCAGGAGCTGTGCCAGGGCGCGCCCTTCTACACGCTGGGCCCGCTGGTGACCGACATTGCCCCGGGATATGACCACATCACCAGCGCCATCGGCGCCACCGAGATCGCCCGCTACGGCACCGCGATGCTCTGCTACGTCACCCCCAAGGAACACCTGGGGCTGCCGAACAAGGACGACGTGAAGTCCGGGGTGATCACCTACAAGATCGCCGCCCACGCTGCGGATTTGGCCAAGGACCATCCGGGCGCCTCCGAGCGCGACGACGCGCTGTCAAAGGCCAGGTTCGAGTTCCGCTGGCGCGACCAGTTCGCCCTGTCGCTGGACCCGGTCACCGCCGAGTCCTTCCACGACGAGACGCTGCCGGCCGAACCGGCAAAGACCGCGCACTTCTGTTCCATGTGCGGGCCGAAGTTCTGCTCCATGCGGATCAGCCAGGACATCCGGGATGAATACGGCTCGGCCGACTCGCAGGCGGCAATCGCCGAGATGGTGGGCGGGATGCGCGAAAAGAGCCAGGAATTCCTGGCCTCCGGGGGCAAGGTCTATCTGCCCGAGCCCGGGATGCCCGCCAGGGCGTAGCGCCGCCGGCTGTCGCCAACCCGCTCCGGGCCAGATGAAAAGGGGGCTGCCCCGCCTTCCCGCATCCGTGGGTAGGCGGGGCAGCCCCAACATTTTCCGGGCGGCCCTACTCGGGCGCGATCTCGTCCTTGGGCACGATGCGCCCCTCGACGATGGCGAAGCCGTTGTGCCAGAGGGTGTCCCGGTCGTGGCGGTTCAGCGTGGCCGGATCCAGCTGCACGATCAGGTCCGGGCGGCGGGCCGCGGTGCGCTCCAGCTGCTTGTTGCGGCGGAAGCGTGCGATCTTGCCGTGGTTGCCCGAGAGCAGCACCTCGGGAACCTCCCGGCCCTCCCAGGTTCCGGGCTTGGTGTACACGGGGTACTCCAACAGACCGTCGGAGTGCGACTCTTCCACCAGGGAGTCCGGGTTTCCGATGACCCCGGGGATCAGGCGGCCGATGGCCTCGACCATGGCCAGGACCGCCACCTCTCCCCCGTTGAGGACGTAGTCGCCGATGGAGACCGGGCGGACGTCGAATGCCTCGGCCGCGTGTTCCAGGACCCGCTCGTCAATGCCCTCGTACCTGCCGCAGGCGAAGGCCAGGTGCTCGGCCTCCGCCAGCTCGTAGGCCATGTCCTGGTTGAAGACGGCCCCGGCGGGCGAGGGGACGATGAGGATCGGCTTGTTGCCGCCGGCGCGGGAAACCGGGGACTCGGTGGCGATCCGGTCCAGGACCGCGCCCCAGGGCTCCGGTTTCATGACCATGCCCGCGCCGCCGCCGTACGGGGTGTCGTCCACGGTGCGGTGGCGGTCGTGGGTGTGGTCGCGCAGGTCGTGCACGTTCAAGTCCAGCAGCTTTTCCCGCCGGGCCTTGCCGATCAGCGAGAGGTCCAGGGCCGCGAGGTACTCCGGGAAAATGGAGACAACGTCAATGCGCATCGGGCCTAGGCTTCCTCTGCAGGCGCGTCGGTGCCCGCGGCGTCCTCGCGGTTGATCTCGAACAGGCCCTCCGGCGGGGTCATCAGGATGTAGCCGCCCTCGATGTTGACCTCGGGCACGATGCTCTCCACGAACGGCACGTAGATCTCGTCGCCCTCGGTGGATTCAACTACCAGCAGGTCCTGGACGTTGCCGGTGCGCAGTGCGGTGACCTTGCCGACGACCTTGTCGCCCACGCGTGCCTCGAGGTCCACGAGCTCGTGCTCGTACCAGCCCTCGCCGTCGTCCTCGACCTCTTCGGTGTCGATGAACAGCTTGGCGCCGCGCACCGTCTCCGCGGCGTTGCGGTCAAGCAGCTCCTCGAAGGCCAGCAGCAGGATTTCCTTGTTCCAGCGAGCGCCCTCGACGGTGAGCTGCTTGAAGGCAGGGTGCTCGACCTCGAACACGGCACCCGGGACAAAACGGTCTTGGGGTGCGTCGGTGAGGACCTGCACCGTCACCTCTCCGCGGATACCGTGCGGCTTGCCAATGCGGGCGACCTGGAGGCGCATGCGTTTTCTCCTTGAGTACAAATCGGTGGGTTGCCGGCCTTCGCCGGCAGGGGTGTGCGTTCAAGGGATTCGCGTCCCTGGGCACTTTTCTAGCTTCAATCTTACGTGCGACTTGGTGGTTGCAGGCCCGGCGCCGTTGGTGGCCGCATGGCGCGCCGAGCCTTAAAGCACTTTGGTCCCGCGATCCGTCATGGATCGTGGGACCAAAGCTACACAAAAAATGTGTGGTGAGGCTGGCTACCGACGACGGTCCGTGTCAACTACGTCAACACGAATCGGTTCCTCCGCCAGTGCGGCAATCACGGTGCGCAACGCCTTGGCGGTGCGACCCTGACGGCCAATGACCCGACCGAGATCCTCGGGGTGCACTCGCACCTCAAGGATGTCACCGCGACGATTCCCCTTCAACGCAACCTGCACGTCTTCAGGGGTGTCTACGATGCCACGTACCAGGTGATCCAGCGCATCAACGAGCACTGGCTACTCAGCCTCGGTTGCTTCTGCCTCGACCTCGGCCTCGGCAGCCGGCTTCTCGGCCTTCTTGGTGATGGCCTCGGGCAGGATGACCGAACCCTTCTCCGGAACAACGAATGCCGGCTTGGCTTCCTTGACGCGCAAGGTGCCTTCCTGGCCTTCGATGCCCTTGAACTTCTGCCAGTCACCGGTGATCTTCAAGATCGCGGCAACCTGCTCGGTCGGCTGGGCGCCGACGGAGAGCCAGTACTGCGCGCGGTCGGACTTGACCTCGATGAACGAAGGCTCTTCGGTCGGGTGGTACTTGCCGATTTCTTCAATCGCACGGCCATCGCGCTTGGAGCGCGCATCCATGACGACGATACGGTAGTAAGGGGCGCGGATCTTGCCGAAACGCTTCAGACGAATTTTAACGGCCACGGTAGTGGTCACTCCTGTTTTCTCAACATGTGCGAAGTCCTGTTTCTGCACCCGTGGGGCGGGCCATACCGCAGATCTTCAAAAGGACAGGATTCAACGCGGAGAGAGGGGCCACATCAAATCGAGTACCTGTCTATTATGCCAGAAAGTTTTGGCCGGATCGGACATGTCACCACAATTCCCTGAACCCGTGTCCGATTGCACATCAACCACGGCCCGGACCTGCGGAAACATGCGCCCGCAATTTCCGCTGACAAAGGGGATGATCGCCGTGCCCGCACCGTTCGGCGAGGCACCGACGTGAGATATTCTGTGTCCTTCCGGGACCGTTCAATTCCCGGGGAAACATGGCGAGGCAGGGAAATCGATGGCACTGGCAGACAACTGGAAACGCGCCCGGCCCGGGGACCCGTTTTGGGACGAGCAGGCCGCAGGTCTCGGAGCCTCCCACGTGGCTCCGCTCAACGAGTTGATCGGACGTCTGGGCGATGCCGGCGGAGTCCGGCTCCCGCTGGCCGCACCCTGGCACGGCGGGATCCATGCCCCTGCCCTGATCGTCCTGAACGACGCGGGCGAGCCGAGCGACGAGCCCACGTACTTGTGCGTCAGGAACCCGGACCGGGCGGCGGAGCGCCAGCGCCACCTGATGACGGAGTTCGGCATCGACCCGGCGGACTTCTGCCCCTGGAACGGATATCCGTGGCCGCGCATCGACCCCAAGCGGGATCTGACACCGGAGCAGTCGCTCGAAGGCGGAAGGGCGCTCCTGGAGGTCATGGCCCTGATGACGGACCTGAAGATGCTGCTGCTCCTGGGACGAAAGGCCCAGGACGCCGCCGACGCCGTGTTGCCGGACCTGGAGTCCGCATTCCCCGACTTGCACATCGTGCGTTCGCTTCATCCCCTGGGTGCCAAGCGGACCGTTGACAGGGTGGAGCAGAAGCGAGTCTGGGCAGGAATTGCCGATCGCCTACGGGAAGGCCAGCAGGACTCATGACGTTCCCCGGCTGCTCCGCCGGCCGGCATCCCGGCTTCCACGAATCCATGGGCTGGCCACAAACAATCCAGTGACGCCCGCTACGTCGGGCCACCGGGGGTATGGGATCGACTCCCGCCCGTGCCATGCTTATGGCTCGACCCCCTCGAAAGATTCATGAGAGAACCCTTCATGCCCCGCAAAATGAACGACCCCGAATTCAGGAACTCGCAGGAATCGGGGTTGTGGGCCGAACACGTGGCACCCCTGAACTCCCTGGTCCAGGACCTCCGCGCCGATGCGCCAGGAGGCACCGGGACCCTTCCGTTCTTCGCGCCCCTTCATGGCGGCACCGACGCCACCATCTTGTGCCTGATGCCGGCTCCCGAGCTCGCCAACCGGGCCGAGGCCGGGGAGGACATCGTCTGCGCCGAGGATGACAATGCCGCCGCCGAGGCACTGGCCACGTTGCTGGAAGAGGCCGGGATCGACGCCAAGGAAGTCGTGCTGTGGCACGCCTACCCTTGGTACCGGGCCGAGGGCGCCTCCGGGCGCCTGACGGGTGCCGAGCAGAACGCCGGAGTCGATCCCATGGGCAAGCTGCTGCGCCTGGTTCCCAATCTCCGGGCGGTCATCCTGATGGGCAAGGGCCCGGAGGAATTCTGGGCCAAGGTCGCCAAGAAATCCCCGCAGGCGGTCTCACGCATCACTGCCATCCCCAGCTTCTCCCCCGCCCCGCTCTCACTGAGCGGCACCACGGCCCAGCGGGCCGAACGCATTGCCCGGCGTTCGGAGGCCATGCGCGAGGCCCGCAAGATCGTCCAGGCTCCCCGCGGCCCGGCCGGTCCCCGCCGCGAGACCATGGTCCGGGCCGAGGACCTTGGGCCGGAGCACCTGCGCCGGGTGATCGAGGTCAGTGACGGCAACCAGACCCTGCATGGCCCGCTGCTCAAGGCCTTCCAGCCGAGCCCCGAATGGCGGGTGACGCTGACGGTGGACGTGGCCGGCCAGCGCCGGGCACTTGGGGTCACGGCCGACACCTGGGTCCGGGTCTACCGCGGTGCCGGCATCCGCTAGCGCCCCGCGGGCCGTACCCGCGCACGAAAATGCCTGTCCGTCGAAGAGTGTTCTTCCGACGGACAGGCATTTTCACGTGTTCCCGAGGTGGCCAATTCGATCAGCCACGCCGCATGGCGGTTATTTCGAGACCTTGCGTACGGGATCAAGGATCGTTTCGCCCGCCGACTTCGTGCGCTTTTCGGCGCGCTTCTCCTTGATGGACTTGGAAGGTTTCTTGGCCTCGGCCTTGCGTGGTGACTTCGACATTCTGTGCCGTCCTAGCTGGGAATGCTCGGCAATCCCAAAAGTTAGGGGAAAGTACCCCTACCGCCACACCATACGCTGTATTGCTGCGAACTTGGCCGGCCTCGCCGGATTCCGCTCACGGCACCATGGGAATCCCGGGCCGGGGCCAAGGATCACTCGGCAAGCCATACCCGCGCTGCCGCCACCAGGGCCTCGATGCCCACGTCGAGGGTCGGCTGAATGAGCGGGGCAAAATGCGGCGAATGGTTCGACGGAATATCCTCGGGCATCCTGCCGGTGCTATCGAAGTTCTTGAACAGGCCCGGGTCCGCCCCGCCCAACAGCCAGTACACCAGGGGCACGCCGGCCGCCGTGGCGAGAACACCGACATCCTCGCTGCCTGCCACCGGACCCGGGTCAATGACCTTCCCCGCACCGAATCGCTCGACGAGCGCCGCGGTCACCCGCGCGGAAGCATCGAGGTCATTGACGGTCAGCGGGAAATGTTCCTCCAGCGTAATCACCGGTTCCCTGGGTGACCCCGAGGCCATGGCCTCCCCGCGCACGACCCGTTCGATGGAACTGAGCATCTTGGCGCGCACACTCTCGTCAAAGGTCCGCACGCTCAGGCCCAGGGTGGCCTGGGCAGCGATGATGTTGTTCTTGGTGCCGGCATGGATCTGCCCGACGGTGAGCACCGCCTGATCGCTGGCGGCAATTTCCCGCGAGACGATGCCCTGCAGGCGCATGGTGGCGGCGGCCGCCAAAAGCACCGGGTCCACGGTGGTTTCGGGGCGCGAACCGTGCCCGCCGGATCCGTGCAGGGTGATGTTCAGCGAATCGGCCGAGGCCATGGCAACGCCGGGGCGCAGCCCGAGCCATCCGGCGGGGAACGGCGCCACATGTTGTCCGAGCACCACGTCCGGCGCGGGCACCTTGTCGAAGAGTCCGGCATCGACCATCGCCTGGGCCCCGCCGCCGGCTTCCTCTGCCGGCTGGAAGAGCGCCACTAGGGTCCCCGACCACAAGCCGCGCTCGGCGGCCAGCCGTTCCACGGCACCCAGCAGGCAGGTGACGTGCACGTCGTGGCCGCAGGCATGCATCACGGGTACCGGACGTCCGTCGGAGTCTTTGCCCGTGGCGGTGCTGGCATATTCAAGGCCGGTCGCCTCCAGGACCGGCAAGCCGTCCATGTCCGCGCGCAGCATGACCGTGGGCCCGGGCCCGTTCGTCAGGACCCCGACCACCCCGGTGCCTCCGATGCCCTCCTGGACGTCCAGTCCCAATTCACGCAGGTGTCCGGCAACAATCCCGGCCGTGCGGTGTTCCTGGAAGGAAAGTTCGGGGTTGGCGTGCAGGTCGCGGTACAGGTTCTCGACGTCGATGCTCATGGGCACGAGTCTATGACCCCAATCCCCGACAGTGAATGGCAATGCCGTGTCGCCGCGCGTGGGCGTGTCGGCCACCGGATTCCCCGCAACACCGCGGCCGCACGCCACGGATTCGGGAGCACCAGCGGTCCGATCCGGGGATTCGGGCGTGCAGCGCATATTCTGGGTTCCATGCCCCTCACCGTCAGCAAGTCCCGGGCCCTGGCCCGGGCACTGCTCCCCCGGCATCCGGCCCAGGGCATCGCGCTCGGGTTCGGAACGGCGATTGCCCTGGGCACCGCCGTCCTGATGCTCCCGATCGCCAAGGTCGGAACCGGCGGCGCCGCATTCCTCGAGGCCCTGTTCACCACCACCTCCGCCGTGTGCGTGACCGGTCTGGCGGTCGTCGACACCGCGACCTACTGGACCCCCTTCGGGCAGGTGGCGATCCTCGTGCTGATCCAGCTCGGCGGCTTTGGCATTATGTCCTTCGCCTCGCTGCTCGGGGTGCTGATGGCCAGGCGGCTGGGGCTCAAGTCGCGCATCCAGGCCGCGGCGGAAACCAAGAGCACGGGCTTCGGCGACGTGCGCTCGGTGCTGCTGGGCGTCCTGCGCATCACCGTGGCAACCGAACTGGTCGTGGCCCTGGCGCTGACCGTCCGCTTCGCCGCGGGGCTGGGCAACCCGTGGGGCCATTCCCTGTGGCTCGGCGTTTTCCACTCCGTCTCGGCATTCAACAATGCCGGGTTCGCACTCTTCAGCGACAGCCTGATGGGTTTCGTGGGCGACCCGTGGATCTGCCTGCCAATCGCCGCCGCCATCATCGTCGGCGGCCTCGGGTTCCCGGTGCTCTTCGAGCTCGGGCGGCACTACCGCAGGCCGCTGCACTGGACCATGAACACCAAGCTGGTTGTCGTTGGAACGGCCGTCCTGCTGGCCGCGGGCACCGTGTTCATCTGCGCCCTCGAGTGGTCGAACCCCAGGACCCTGGGCGTGCTGTCCACGGCTGACAAGCTGCTGGCGGGGTTCTTCCAGTCCGTCATGACCCGCACCGCCGGATTCAACTCCCTGGACTTCGGCCAAATGGATCCGGCCACCTGGCTGGGCGTCGACATCCTGATGTTCATTGGCGGCGGCCCGGCCGGCACCGCGGGCGGCCTGAAGATCACTACTTTCGCCGTGTTGTTCTTCATCCTGGTCACCGAGGTCCAGGGCGGCACCGCGGTGAACATCTTCGGCAAGCGCCTCTCGCGTTCGGTCCACCGCCAGGCGATCACCATCGTGCTGCTGGCCGTGGCGCTGGTCATCGGCTCCACCATGGCGCTGATGCTGATGACCGACTTCGGCCTGGACCGGCTGCTCTTTGAAACGATCTCCGCCTTCGCCACCGTGGGCCTGTCCACCGGCATCACCGTCTCCCTGCCCCCTGCGGGCCAGCTGCTGCTGGTGTTCCTGATGTTCATCGGGCGCCTGGGTCCGGTGACGCTGGCCTCCGCGCTCGCGTTGCGCGCCCGTCCCGTGATGTACGAATTCCCGAAAGAGAGGCCACTCATTGGCTAAGCACCATCTGTTCACCCCCAAGTCGATGGAACGCATCGCCGAGGCCAACTCGGTGGTTGTCATCGGGCTCGGGCGCTTCGGCGGGGCCCTGGCCCTGGAGCTGGCCGCGGCCGGCACCGAGGTGCTGGGCATCGACAACGACGAGGACATCGTCCAGTCGTTCAACGGGCGGCTCACCCACGTGGTGCGCGCCGACTCCACCAAGGAGGAGGTGCTGCGCCAGCTCTCGGTGCACGATTTCGACCGGGCGGTGGTCGGCATCGGCAGCGACCTGGAGGCCAGCATCCTAACCACCTCGGCCCTGCTGCGCTTCAAGAAGCCCACGATCTGGGCCAAGGCGGTCAGTGCGGCCCACGGCCAGATCCTCGAGCAGCTCGGCGTGGAGCACGTGATCCGCCCCGAGCAAGACATGGGGCGCCGCGTGGCGCACCTGGTCCGCGGCGCCATGCTCGACTACGTCGAATTCGAGGACGGTTTCGCGATGGTCAAGACCCGCCCGCCGAAGGAAGCGGTGGGCAAGGCCCTGGGAGACACCGGGATCAGGGCCAGGCACCATGTCACCGTCGTGGCCGTGAAGCGGCAGGACAGCGACTGGGACTACACCACCACCCAAACCGTGCTGCTCGAGGACGACGAGATCATCGTGGCCGGGGCGACTGCTGCCGCCGAACGCTTCGCCGCGCTGCTTTAACTGTGAATTGCCTTGGAAGATTCTCCGCGGACCGGCCCCGGGAAACGGGGCGCCAAAGGCGCAATGGCGCGCAGCTGGCCGCCCAGGCAGGCAAACGGGGTTCGGGCGGCGGACCCGGAGGCGAATAACCGGCGCCCCCGGATCCGCTAGAGTCTATAGGTACTATGGATGACCCCCCTTCCCACATGCCCTTGCCCCTCCGCCGCTGCGCCGGATTGAATCCGACAACCACCGGAGAGGGGCGCCTCCATGTATGAGTGGATCATGATCGGCATCGGCCTGGTCCTCACGGTTGGCACCGGATTGTTCGTTGCCTCCGAATTCGCCCTGGTCAACCTCGACCGGCACGAACTCGAGGCCCGCGCCGAGCGCGGCGAAAAGCGCCTGGGCACCACCATCAAGGCCCTGAAGATCACCTCGACACATCTCTCCAGCGCCCAACTCGGGATCACCCTGACCACGCTGCTGACCGGTTACACCTTCGAGCCAGCGATCAGCTCGCTGCTGCGCGGCCCCCTGCTGGGCGCCGGCGTCCCCTCGTCCGTGGTCCCTGGCATTGGCGCAGTCATCGGCATCTTCCTGGCCACCGTGTTCTCCATGGTGATCGGCGAACTGGTGCCCAAGAACTTCGCCCTGGCACTCCCGCTGGCCACCGCCAAGGTGGTGGTGCCCTTCCAGGCGGCCTTCACCGCGGTGTTCAAGCCGGTGATCCTGCTGTTCAACAACACCGCCAACTCCATCATCCGCTCCTTCGGCATCGAGCCGAAGGAGGAGCTCTCCGGGGCGCGGACAGCCGAGGAGCTCAGCTCCCTAGTCCGCCGCTCCGCGCTGGAGGGCATGCTGGATACCGACCACGCGACGCTGCTGCACCGCACGCTGCGCTTCTCCGACCACACCGCGGCCGACGTGATGACCCCGCGCGTGCGCATGATCGCCGTCGAGGCGACGGCCAGCGCGCAGGACATCGTCAAGACCGCCACGCTCACCGGGTTCTCCCGCTTCCCCGTCATCGGGCGGGACCGCGACGAGATCCTGGGCGTCGTGCACCTCAAGCAGGCGTTCGCCATCCCCTTGGAGGCCCGCGGCACCGTGGCCGCCACCGCACTGATGAGCGCGCCGCTGATGGTGCCCGAATCCATGGGCGTCGACTCGCTGCTGGGGCGCCTGCGCAAGCACGGCCTGCAGGTAGCCATCGTCTCGGACGAGCACGGCGGAACCGCCGGCATCGTCACCCTCGAGGACCTCGTGGAGGAACTCGTCGGCGAGCTCGAGGACGAGCACGACCGTGCCCGTGTCGGCGTGCTGACGACCGGGCGCTCGGTCACCTTCGATGCGTCGCTGCGCCCGGACGAGCTGCTGGACCGCACCGGCATCTCCGTGCCCGACGGCGAGGACTACGACACCGTGGCCGGCTTCGTCGCCGACGAGCTGGACAGGATTCCGGAGCCCGGGGATGAGGTCCAGCTTGACGGCGGCACGCTGCGCGTCGAACGGGTCGTGGGCACCCACGTCCAGCGCCTGAAATTCACCCCCGACCCGACGCCCGGGAACCCGGCCGCGGACGAGACCACCCTGGAGCAGAGTCGATGAGCGAGTACCTACCCGGAATCATCTGGCTGGTGGTGCTGCTGGTCATCAACGCGTTCTTCGTCGGCGCCGAGTTCGCCGTGATCTCCGCCCGCCGCTCGCAGATCGAGCCCAAGGCGGAGGCCGGCTCCAAGGCGGCCAAGACCACGCTGTGGGCCATGGAGCACGCGACGCTGATGCTTGCCACCAGCCAGCTGGGCATCACCGTGTGCTCGCTGGTCATCCTGAACGTCTCCGAGCCGGCGATCCACCACCTGCTGGAAATCCCGCTGGGGTTCACCACGCTCTCGGCCGAGGCCATCGGCGTGATCGCCTTCATCACCGCTCTGCTGCTGGTCACCTTCCTGCACGTGGTCATCGGCGAGATGGTCCCGAAGAACATCTCCTTCTCGGTGCCCACGCGCGCCGCCCTGTTGCTGGCTCCCCCGCTGGTGCTGGTGGCCCGCATCTTCAAGCCGGTGATCTGGACGCTGAACGGCATCGCGAACTCCGTGCTGCGGCTCTTCAAGGTCGAGCCCAAGGACGAGGCCACCAGCGCCTTCACCCTCGACGAGGTGGCGGGCATCGTCGAGCAGTCAACGCGCGACGGGGTGCTCTCCGACGCCAGCGGCACCCTGGGCAAGGCGTTCGAGTTCACCTCCAAGAAGGTCTCCGACGTCGAGGTGCCGATCGGGGCCATCGTGTTGCTTCCCCAGGAATCCTCCCCGGCCGACATCCAGCGAACGGTGGCCAGGCACGGCTATTCCCGTTACATCCTGGTGAATCCGGAAGGCGAACCGTCCGGCTACCTGCACCTGAAGGACGTCATGGACCTCACCACCCCGCAGGCCTTCGCCGCCGCGGTCCCGGCCAAGCGCATCAGGACCCTGGCCTCCGTCTTCGGCGGAAGCGAGCTGGAGGATGCGCTGGCGGCCATGCGCCGCAGCGGATCCCACGTGGCCCGCGTGTTTGACGCCGAGGGCGCCACCACCGGCGTGCTCTTCCTGGAGGACATCATCGAGGAACTGGTCGGCGAGGTGCAGGACGCCACCAGCGCCTAGGCAACCCCACCGCCGCTGCGGCAGCGAGAACGGCCCATCTCCCGATCGGGGATGGGCCGTTTTCGTTCGTTCCGGTGCCGGGGGGGATTTACCGGCGCAGCGTGATCGAATCGATCGCCGCGGCTGCCTCGGTGGCAAGTTCCTTGGGCATCGGCGCGCTCTTGGCCGAATCGGCGGCGACCTGCTGGCCCTCGTCGCTGACGACGTAGTGGCCGAAGGCCTTGACCAACTCCACCGTGTTCGGATCGGTGTAGCCGCTGCAGACGATGAAGTAGGAGACCAGGACCAGCGGGTAGGCTCCGGGCTTGGTGGTGCCACGGTCAAGTTCCAGGGCAATGTCGTTGGCGCCGCGGCCGGGGACCCGGTGCGAGGCGGTGACGGCAATGGCCGCCGACTCGCCGCTGACCGCCACGAAGGAATCGCCCACGCGCAGCTTTCCCTTGCCCAGGGTCTTGTCAACGAGCGAGTCATCGGCATAGGTCACCGCGCCCTCGGTGCGGGCCACCGTGGTCACGACGCCGGAGTTTCCCTGCGCCTGCTCGCTGCCCAGCCCGCCGGGCCAAGAGCCGGAGGGGTCATGCGTCCAGTTATCGGGGGCGGCGGCGTGCAGGTAGTCGGTGAAGTTCTCGGTGGTGCCCGAGTCGTCCGAGCGGGCGACGGCCGTCAGCGGGACATCGGGGATGGAAACGCCGGGGTTCAGTTCCTCGATGGCGGGGTCCTGCCACGAGGTGATCTTGCCGCTGAAGATCTTCGCGATGGTCGCGGCATCGAAGTTCAGTTCCTTGATGCCCGGCAGGTTGAACGCGACGGAAATCGGCGAGATGTAGGTGGGGATGTTGATGGCGCCTTCCGGCCCGCAGGTCTCCTGGGAGCGGGCCACTTCCGATTCCTTCAGGTAGGCGTCGGAGCCGGCGAAGTTGGTGGCGCCGGCCAACAGGCCCGCGCGTCCCGCACCGGAGCCCACCGAGGCGTATTGCACCTGCACCTTGGGGTGCATCGTGGCGAATCCGCCGATCCAGGCGTTCATGGCGGAGTTCTGTGCGCTGGAGCCGCCGCCGGTGACGGTGCCCGAGAGGTTGGAGGTGTTGTTCTCCGCCGCCTGGCGTTGTGCTTCGCCCAGCGGGTAGTCGGCGCCGCAGCCGGTGAGCACCAGGCCGAGGCCAAGAACCGCCGCAATCCGCCGCTTTGGCAGGGCATGGAATACGGGCACGGCGGCCATCGGGTTTTCAGCCTGGTGCGGCAAGGAGTCCTCCTGGTTAACAACAAATGATCAGAACCTAGTCGACCATAACTCGCCCGCTGTCCGCCAACTGAACTTGCAGGCGGTGAGTTCTATTAAGCAGGAACTATCCAGGGCGACGAAAATACCAAAGACACCACGTCAACTAGGTAATACCCAGCGGTCAACGGTTATGCCCAGAACGCTGGCCCAACGCGGCGACCAAAGTCGATGCGACAGTCCTGACGCCGCCTACTGCCGCCGACGGGGTGGCGGCGCGGATACCGGATGCACCCGGTAGTAGTCGGTGCCGGGCATCCGCGGTGCAGTGGAGGTGTGGACGTGGCGGCTGGAGGTGGTGACCCGCAGCGTATGCCTGTCCCCGGGGATCGGGGATTCCTCCCAACCGGGTGCCTCCTTGGTCGCATTGCACCAGGCGCACCGTGAACTGGCATTCTCCGCCCGGGTCGCCCCGCCGCGGGCGGATTGGACGACGTGGTCAAGGTATTGGATCCGGCCGCCGCAGTACGGGGTGCGGCAGAACTGGTCGCGCACGTTGATGAACTGTTTCAGCCCGCCGGAAAACAGGCGGGTCTTCTGGTCCATGGCGACCAGGTCTCCGGTGCCCGGAGCGGTATAGAGGCGCGGACCAAGGAATCGAGCGGGTTGGCCGGATTCCCGGCGAACAGCTCACGTGCCTTTTGGGCGGATATGATGCCGTAGCCCTGCAAGTACGCCGGTTCGGGATGCCCCTGGAATAGCGTCCGGTCGGTCATCACCACGCCCAATTGCACGGGAAAGCTGGCGGGATCGCTGACGCCGGTCAGCGCTTCCAGCACGGTGTCGGCGGCGACTTGGGCACAGTTGCGCCCGTCGCCTGCGGCCTGTGCGCGGCCGGTTTCCCGGGCGAGGACCTGGGCAATCGCCACTCCGTATTCGGTGGGCAGTATTCCGACGAGCTTCATCCGGTGCGCGTCGAGCGGATAGATGTTGACGTAGCGATCCTTCATCGCCTTGGCTGCCAGGTCCGTCTCTTTGTCGCTCACGTAGGCCAGGGCCCAGTGCCGGACCATCGAGGCAAGTTTCGTCCCGCCAAGCCCGAAGCAGGTGTGAAGGTCGGTGAACAGACGGGCGTCGATCTCCCCCTGGCCGCCGGGTCCAGGTGCCGCGTTTCGCGGTAGATGATCTGCGCCTCGGCCGCATTGACCACCCCGTATTTCAGTCCCTGCAGGGTGAAGGGCAGCCCGGAGACGAGCAGCCGGCAGAAGTTCACGTACTCAACCCCGGAACGCGGGGACTCGTGCCGCGCCATGGCTACATCGGCACCGATGCCCCACTCCGGGTGCTTCTGGCGCACCCCGCGCTCGGCGCGGTCCGAGGTGACGGCATCCACGTGGGCACAGGTGATTTCGGCCTGCACGGCGCCGGCGCAGGATTTCAGGGACTCCAGCGCGCCGATCCCCTCGACCATCTCGAATGGCTCGACCTCAATGGGGGTCCGGCCCAGCGCCAGTGTCACCGTGCGGATCCCGTCCACCCCGGTCAGGGCGAGGTACTCGGCAAGGAACGCGTCCATGTCCAGGCCGCGGCCCACCAACGCACCGTAGGACAGCTCATCCGGCAGCACATCGGTACGAACAGCATCTGTGATGCTGCCGGAACCCGGGCCCGATGACGACGTTGCCATGAACCCAGTCTAGAAAAGCGCACCGACAGTTTGGACTCCGAAAGTCGGCAGCCCGATGAAAACCTCGATTGACTTCGGTGCAGGCAAATTGAACCAGGACCTCGGCAACCCGGCTCCGGAAACCCTGGCTACTTGCCCTGGTCGCCCACCAGTTCGGCGTGGCCGTGCAGCGTTCCGGTGGCGAATCCGATGGACACCGGTTGCGGCCCGCAGCATGATTCCGCCTCGGCCTCGGGCGTCGGCGCAGTACATCCGGCGGCCTGTTCCCCGGTCGCCGGGGAGTCGCAGGAACCGCCCAGGTCGGTGGAGCAGACGCCGGTTTCGGGTAGCTGCAGTTCGAGATTGTCGGCGGCGTCCCGGTCCCCGGCCAGCGAGGCGGCGATCGAGCGCACCTGCTCGTATCCGGTGGCCATGAGGAAGGTCGGGGCACGCCCGTAGCTCTTCATGCCCGCAATGTAGAAGTCGGATTCGGGATGGGCCAGGATGCGTTCCCCGTGGGCGGAGACCGTGCCACAGCTGTGGAACTCCGGATCGATGAGCGGGCCGAGCTTGCGCGGGGCCTCCACGATTTCATCCAGATCCAGGCGAAGTTCCGAAAGCATGGAAAGCTCGGGGCGGAACCCTGTGGAGGGCACCACCAGGTCGACCTCCAGCATCCGTCCGTCGGCGAGGCCGACTTCGAGTCTGTCGCCGCGCCCAAGGCTGGAGATTGAAACGTTTTCAAGAATCGAGATGTCGCCGTTTTCGACAAAGCGGCGCAGGGAAGTGCCCAGCTGGCCGCGGGCGGGCAGTTCGTCCGCCGCCCCGCCGCCGTAGAGGCGGATGGGGTTGGCAACCCCGCGCAGGCCCCACAGGATTCGGGTGTCGGGGTGCCGCTGGCGCAGCCGGCCCAGGCTGATCAATGTGTTGGCAGCGGAGTGGCCGGAACCCAGCACCAGGACGGTCTTGCCGGCGAAATGCTCTCGGCCCGCCCCCAGCGGATCGGGAAGCGGGGAGGTGACGAAGCCCGTTGCCCGGGCTTCGGCCTCGCCGTTCGCCTCGATGCCGGAGCGGCCCACGGGGTTGGGGTTCCCCCAGGTTCCCGAGGCGTCGATGACGGCCCGGGCCAGCAGGTCCTCGGGGCCCCATGCGGTGGCGGTGCGCACCAGGAAGAGGGAGCCGTCGCGGCCGTGGGTGCGCGCCTTGTCAATCCCCCCACCGTCGGGCTGGATCCGGGTGATGGCGGTGACGCGGTGCCCATAACTGATCGTGGGCGCGATCCTCGGGTGGGCCGCCAACGGCTCGAGGTATTCCTCAACCAATTCCGCGCCGGTGGGGAGCCGGGTTTCGCGCGGTGCTTGCCAATCCCCGGCGTAGCCGTCCACGGGGGTTTCCAGCAGCCGACGGGACGCCGCATCAATGTTCCAGCGCCAGGTGGAGAAGAGCCTGATGTGCCCCCACTGCCGGATGGCCGCACCGGGGCCGCGCCCTGCCTCGAGCACGCGGACCTCCTGCCCGCGTTCGAGCAGGTGTGCCGCGGCGGCCAGCCCGATGGGTCCGGCGCCGATGACAATCACCGGGTAGGTCTCGTTCATGGGGTTCTCCTTCATTGGGGAGTCGACGGCTTGGCGGTGATGTGGTCCGCGTCGGCGGGCGTGGAGGTGGACTTCGGGGCCGTCCCTCTCCGGAAATAATATATCGACGAACGTCGATATATTGAGTATCCTTGCCTATATCGACGATTGTCAATCTCCGCTGCGGAGTCGAAAAGAAAGCGACGGATGCCACATGTCCACAACGGTTGCCATCAATGCCCGCGAGGAAACCGCCTTGGTCTCCGCCGGCGACACGAACTCCCCTTGTTGCGTTCCCGCCCACGGGCAGGAAGCCCTCGAAGCCGCCGCGGCCGAGGCCCTCGCGGCGCGTTTCAAGGCGCTCGCCGACCCCAACCGGCTGCGTATCCTGTCGATTGTCTCCTCGTCTCCCGAGGCCGAGACCTGCGTCTGCGACCTGTCCGAGCCCTTGGGACTGGGCCAGCCCACCGTCTCCCACCACCTGAAGATCATGGTCGAGGCCGGGCTGTTGAACCGCGAGAAGCGCGGCGTCTGGGCGTACTACTCGCTGGTTCCCGGCGCCCTGGACTCCCTGGCCGCAACACTCGCACCGAAGGCATGAACATGGAAGAGAGCGCACGCACACCCAGGAATCCGGCGGTCCTGTTCGTCTGCGTCAAGAACGGCGGCAAGTCACAGATGGCGGCCGGGCTCATGAGGCTGGAGGCCGGCAACGACGTAACCGTCAGCTCGGCGGGCACCAGGCCGGGGGCGGCAATCAATGCCCTTTCGGCGGAGGTGCTGGCGGACCTGGGCGTCGACATCAGTGCCGAGCGGCCAAAGGCGCTGACCGAGGAGCACATGCGCGAGGCCGGCCTGGTGGTGGTCCTGGGCGCCGAGGCCAAGGTTCCGGCACTCGACGGGGTCCGTGTGGAAACGTGGGAAACCGATGAACCGAGCGCCCGCGGCATCGAGGGCCGGGAGCGCATGGAATTGGTGCGCGATGACATCCACGCCCGCGTGAAGGACCTGGCGGCCCGGCTGCTGGGCAGCACGGGCCGCGAGGCGGGCCGGGGAGCCTAGTCCCGGCCGATCCAGCGCGACAGGGATTCGAGAATCAACTCGAGGCCGATCGCGAATTCGTCGCCAAAGTCGTATCCCGGCTGCAGCACGTGTTCCGTGGCGATTTCCATCAGGTGCGGATACTGCCCGGTGGCAAACAACTGCACGATCGGATCGGTAATGCTCGCGGCGGTGTCGGGGCCGTTGAAGGGAAGCGCGGCCTCCTGCATGGCAAAACCGTAGGTGTAGCTGTCCAGCAGGGCATAGGCATGGGCAGCGGCCTTCACCGAGAACCCGGCGCCGCGCAAGACGCCAAGGGTCGCATCGTGGTGGCGCAGCGTCGCCGGACCCGGCGCGGTGCGCGACTCCAGCAACCCGATGGCCCAGGGGTGGCGGCCCAGCGCGTCGCGCACCGAGGCCGCGCGGCGGCGCATTTCATCGTCCCAGTCCCCGTCGGCCGAGGGGACGTCGATCTCCGCATAGACCATGTCGACGATAGCGTCCAGGATCTCGCCCTTGTTCGCAACGTAGTAGTAGAGGGACATGGGCTTCACCTCCAGCGCCGCCGCCAGCGAGCGCATGGTCAGTGCCCCGATGCCGTCCCGGTCGGCAATCGAAACGGCGCAGGTGAGCACCCGTTCCCGGCTGAGCGGGATCCGCGCCGGTAATTTATCCTCTTTTTCCCTGGATTTCATGGCCCGATCCTATCGCATTTTCGTACTTTGTAAGTTAAGCTCTCGTACTAAGTAAGGTATCGACTGGCGAGGCCTTGCATACCGGAAGGAAACGCCATGAACGGCGCCGAGCGACATCCAGCACGAGATCCCGAAACGGTTGCCGGCATGCGGCCCGAGGGGTCGATGCGTGCCATCGCGCAGGAACGCTATGGGAATGCCGAGGTGCTCCACGAGGCACGCCTCTCCGTCCCGCTTCCCCGCGACCACGAGGTCCTCGTGCGGGTGCACGCCGCCGGCCTGGACCGGGGCACCTGGCACGTCATGACGGGCACGCCGCTGCTCGTGCGCCTGGCACTGGGCATCCGCGCGCCCCGCAACCCGGTGCCCGGCCTCGACCTGGCCGGAACCGTGGCGGCGATCGGATCCGCCGTTACCCGTTTTGCCGTGGGCGATGCGGTCTACGGCTTCGGGAGGGGAACCTTCGCCCAGTACGCGGTGGCCAGGGAGGACCGGCTGGCCCCGAAACCCGCAAGCCTCGACTTCGCCCGGGCGGCGGTGATGCCGGTGTCGGGCGCGACCGCACTCCAGGCACTGCGCATGGGGCGCCTTGCTGCGGGCCAGCGGGTCCTGGTCACCGGGGCCTCGGGCGGGGTCGGAAGCTACGCCGTGCAGCTGGCCAAGGCGCTGGGAGCCGAGGTCACGGGCGTCGCGGGGCCCGCCAAGCAGGACCTGGTCCTTGAACTGGGTGCCGATCACGCCATCGACCACAGCCGGGAGGACTTTGCCGACGGAACCCGGCGCTACGACCTGATCGTGGACATTGCCGGGAACCCGAGCCTGGGCCGGTTGCGCCGCGCACTGACGCCCGGGGGCACCGCGGTGATCGTGGGCGGCGAGGGCACCGGAAGGTGGCTGGGCATGGGCAGGCAGTTCCGGGCCGTGGCGATTTCGCCGTTCATTGGCCAGCGCCTGGCAATGCTGGGCTCCGCACAGCGTGCCACCGACCTTCAGGAACTGGCGACGTTCGTGGAGTCCGGCGCCGTGAACCCGCACATCGACAGGTCCTTCCCGCTGGCCCAGGCGCCCGAGGCCATGGAACACCTGGTGGCGGGCAAGACGCGCGGCAAGATCGCCATCATCATCTAGCTTTCGCCACCCATTCCCAACCACCCCCGGACACCCGCCCCATCCACTTCGCATCGTGAAAGCCGAACGCCATGACCACCCAACCAGCACCCACCGCAGATTCCCCCTCCGCCGGGCACATGCCCGGGATCCACCTGGCCCTGCTCCTGATGGGGGCGTTGCTGGTTCTCGCCTCCCTCGGATCCCTGGCCATCGGTGCCCTCCCCGACCTTGAACTGGCCCTCGCGGCCGTCCTGGCCGGGACGGGCCTGGGCATCGCGGCCATCCTCCTCGGCGCCACGGGGCTGGGCCGGGGCATCGCGGAAGGCGCCCCGCAGGAGACCGGCCAACCGGGGCCGGGCCAGGTAAGTCCCGTGCGACTGTCCGGGCACCTCGACCCGGGTCTTTCGCGCTGGAAGTGGCTGGTTAAGTGGATCCTGGCGATCCCGCACGTGCTGGTGCTATTCCTGCTGTGGATCGCCTTCCCGGTGGTGAGCATCGCGGCCGGCCTGGTGATCCTGGCGACCGGGCGCTATCCCGCCGCGTGGTTCCAGTACTGCGTCGGGGTGCTGCGCTGGCAATGGCGGGTGTCCTTCTACGCCTTCGGGGTGCTGGGCACCGACAGCTATCCGCCGTTCACCCTGGCGCGTGCGCCCTATGCCGCCCAATTCGATGTCGCCTATCCGACACGGCTTTCGCGCTGGAAGGTGCTGGTGAAGTCCTGGCTGCTCGCGCTGCCGCACTTGTTGGTCATCGCTGCGCTGTCCGGGGGAACGTGGTCCACCGATTCAACGGACGCCTCCGGCATCTCGCTGCTCGGCGTGCTGGTGCTGGTCGCCGGCGCCATCCTGCTTTTCACCGGCACGTATCGCCAGGGGCTGTTCGACCTGCTGCTGGGGCTGAACCGCTGGATCCAGCGGACCGTGGCCTACACGGCCCTGCTGACCGATGCCTATCCGCCGTTCCGCCTGGACCAGGGACCCGAGGAGCCGGCGCCTTCCCGGTAGGGGCGCCCGGCCCCGCTAGCCGAAGTCCGGCGCCACTGCGGGTTCCAGGCGCACGATGGTTGCCTTGGACACCGGGGTGTTCGACCCCAGGGCCGTCGCGGCCAGCGGAACGAGCACGTTGGCCTCGGGGAAATACGTCGCCGCGCAGCCGCGGGCACTGGGGTAGGAAATGATCCGCAATCCGCGCAGCACCCGATCCACCCCGTCGCCGACTTCGGAGTGCACGTCCACGTAGCCGCCGTCGGTAAGGTGCAGCGCGGCGAGGTCCTCGGGGTTCACGAAGATGACGTTTCGTCCCTTGTGCACCCCGCGGTACCTGTCGTTCAGCGAGTAGGTGGTGGTGTTGAACTGGTCGTGCGAGCGCAGGGACTGCAGGATCAGCCGATCCTTGGGCAGCTGGATGGTCGCCAGCTCGTTGACGGTGATCACCGCCTTGCCGCTGGGGGTCGGGAAGCGCCGTTCGTCCCGCGGCGGGTGGGGAAGGACGAAGCCGCCGGGACGGCGCACCTTCGCGTTGAAGTCCTCGAAGCCGTCCACCACGTTCGAAATATGCTCGCGGATGGTGTCGTAGTCTTCCTCGAATTCCTCCCAGGCGAAGGGGTGCTCGGGCCCCAGCACCCGGCGGGCCAGGCGCGAAATGATGGCAACCTCCGAGAGCATCTTGTCGGAGACGGGCATGACCCGGCCCTGGGAGGCGTGCACCGCGCAGACGGTGTCCTCCACGGTGACGAACTGGACCCCGGATTTCTGCACGTCGACGTCGCTGCGCCCCAGGGTGGGCAGGATCAGGGCGGCGGCCCCGGTGTAGGCGTGGGAGCGGTTGAGCTTGGTGGAGATCTGCACCGAGAGCCGCGTGGAGGCGATGGCCTCCTGGGCCGCGTTGGTGTCGGAAATGGCGTGGACCAGATTCCCGCCCAGGGCGATGAGCACCTTGATCCGCCCCTCGGCCATGCCCTGGATGCTTTGCACCGCGTCGCACCCGCGTTCCCGCGGCGGGTCGAAGTGGAACTCGGCGGCCAGCCTGTCCATGAAGGGGCGCGGCATCTGCTCCCAGATGCCCATGGTCCTGTCCCCCTGGACGTTGGAGTGCCCGCGGATGGGGCAGGGGCCGGCGCCCGGGCGCCCGATGTTCCCGCGCAGCAGCAGCACGTTCATGATCTCCTTGATCGTGTCCACCGCCTTGGTGTGCTGGGTCAGGCCCATGGCCCAGGTGATGATGACCCGGTCGGCCAGCAGGTAGCGCCGGGCCAGGTCGTCGATCTGCGTGCTGTCCAGGCCGGTGGCGGCCAGCACGTCGGCCTCCTCCAGGGTGGACAGGTGGTCCCGGTAGGCCTGAAGCCCGATGCAGTGCTCCTCCAGGAAGTCGTGGGCCAGCACCGAGCCGGGAGCGGCGTCCTCGGCCTCGAAGACCCGCTTGGCCAGCGCCTGCATCAGCGCCATGTCCCCGGCCAGGCGGATCTGCAGGTAGGCATCGGCCAGGTCCGTGCCCCGCCCGACCAGGCCGCGCGGGCGCTGCGGGTTCCTGAAGTTGATCAGCCCGGCCTCCGGCAGCGGGTTGATCGCCACGATGGAGGCCCCGGCCGCCTTGGCCTCCTCCAGCGCGGTGAGCATGCGCGGGTGGTTGGTGCCGGGGTTCTGCCCCATGATGATGATCAGGTCGGCCTTGGCGAAGTCCCCGTACGCAATCGCGCTCTTGCCCACCCCGATGCTTTCGGTCATGGCCACGCCCGTGGACTCGTGGCACATGTTCGAGCAGTCGGGCAGGTTGTTGGTGCCAAACGCCCGCACGAAGAGCTGGTAAATGAAGGCAGCCTCGTTGCTGGCCCGGCCCGAGGTGTAGAAGGTCGCCTCGTCGGGGGAAGCCAGCGAGTGCAGTTCCCTGGCGATCAGGCCGAACGCGTTTTCCCAGGAGATCGGGCGGTAGTGTTCGCTGTCGGCGGGCTTGTAGACCGGTTCGACCAGGCGGCCCTGTTGCCCGAGCCAATATTCGCTGCGTTCCCTGAGCTCGGAGACCGGGTGCCCCGCCCAGAACGCGGTGGGCACCTTCAGCGGGTCGGCCTCCCAGGCCACCGCCTTGGCCCCGTTCTCGCAGAACTCGGCGACCTTGCGGTGCGGCGGATCGGGCCAGGCGCAGCTCATGCAGTCAAAGCCGTCCTTTTGGTTCATGTGAAGCAGCGTGCCGGCCGCCCGCCGCGGGCCCATCTCCCCCAGGGCCAGCGGAATGGACGCCAGCAGGCCCGGCAGTCCCCCCGCGCTGCGCTTGGGCGGGCCCACCACCAGCCCCTCGTCGGTGACGTCGTCCTTCAGCGGCTTGCCTGCCATGAGAACCAGGTCCCCCTTCGTTGGACCGCCTGCGGCCCGGTTGGAATCCGCGCCGGCGCCGGTGCCGGTGCCACGTGCCTTCAGGTCTAGCACCGGGCAGGGAGGCATTCAAGGTCTCTGACGCGGAACCGGTCACCGGCCGCCGATGTGAAACACTGGAGCCCGGTGACCGGGATCCCCCGGAATGCCATACTGACTTGAGGAGAGCCTGGATGAAGGAACCCGCCGGGCGGCCCGGATACTCCCTGCTGGCGATCCTGCTGGTCGCCGTCGGCATCGGCCCCCTGCTGACCTACGGGTTGAGCGCCGTCAGCGCGCTGGTCATCACCGAACTGGGAATCAGCGAGGCGCAATTCGGCCTGCTCGCCACAGTCTGCTTCGGCGCGGGGGCTATCGGCAATGCGGCATTTGGCCGCTTCACCGACCGGCAGCCCGATTCGCGCCTGCTGGCGCTGGTCTTCGCACTGGCCACGCTGTCCCTGCTGCTCGCCGCGATCCCCGGCGGCTACGTGCTGCTGCTGGTGGCCTCGGGCCTTGCCGGACTTGCCCAGTCCTTCCCCAACGGCGTCACCAACCGCATCCTGGCCGAACGCGTCCCGGAAAAACAGCGCATCGGCTGGATCGGCATCAAGCAATCCGGCGTGCAGGTCAGCCAGCTGGTGGCAAGCCTCGGCTTCCCCGCCCTGGCCGCCTGGATCGGCTGGCACGGGGCCAGCGGAGCGGGTGCCGCGGCCGCGGTGCTGCTGGGCGTGGTGGCGCTGCGCGTGCTCAGGGCCGTCCCGCTGCTGCCCAGGGTCCCGATACCCGTGGGCGACTTGCCCGCCGGCGGCCCGGCCCCGGCAGCGCCGAGCACCAGGTTCCTGATCTGGGCGCTCGCCGCCTTCGGCTTCGTCAACGGCATGGGCGTGCAGGCCACCAACGTCTACCTCTCGCTCTATGCGGTGCGCGAACTCGACTTCTCCCTGGTGCTCGGCGGCGTGGCAGCCGCTGCGGCCGGGGCGATCGGCGTGGCCGCGCGCGTGGGGTGGGGACGGATGATGTCCCGCGGCATGGCAGCCCCGCCGCTCCTGCTGCTGTTGGCGGGCCTGGCGCTCGCCGGGGCCGGGGTGTTCCTGGCCGCCGGCGCCACCGGGTCGGCGCCGCTGCTGTGGCTGGCCGTGGCCCTGCACGGGGCCTCTGCGCTGGGGGTCTCGGTGGTGCTGATGGCCGCGGTGGTGCGCAGCGTCCCGTCCTCCTCGATGGGCATGGCCACCGGGATGGTCACCGCAGGGCAGTTTGGCGGCTTCACGGTTGGCCCGCTGGTCATGGGGACCCTTGTCGGCTCGGCCGGCGGCTTTGCGCTGGGGTGGACGGCCGTCGCCGGGATCTACCTGCTCTGCGTGGGACTCGGGCTGTACCTGGTCCTGCGCCGGCGCCGGCGCAACCGGCGGGCCTCGGCCTGAGGCCACCCGGGAGCCGAAAGCCGGTGCGGGGAACCCCATTTCATGGGCGCTTTTCCCGGGCTTCGGCAACCCTCGCCCCAGGGTGGGGGAAGTCCTACAATGTGAGCATTAGGCGAGTGGCACCGCGGCCCACCGGACCCGGGACCCTCATCCCCGGACAAAGGAATGCTCATGGGCACCACACCGACGGCCTCCCAGCGGATGACCCCCGAACAGCGCCGGGTGGCGGGGGCCACCATGATCGGCACCACGGTCGAGTGGTACGACTACTTCATCTACGCCAACGCCGCCGCCCTGGTCCTGGCCCCGCTGTTCTTCTCGCGGCTGGAGGGCACGCTCGCCTCGATCGTCTCGTTCGCCACCGTGGGCATCAGCTTCCTCTTCCGCCCCTTCGGCGCGGTGGTGATGGGCAGGATCGGGGACCGCTACGGGCGCCGGGTCGTGCTGATCATCACGTTGATCCTGATGGGTGCCGGCACCACCCTGATCGGCGTGCTGCCCACCTACGCCACCATCGGGGTGTGGGCTCCGATCCTGCTGGTGTTCCTGCGCATCGTCCAGGGATTCTCCGCCGGCGGCGAGTGGGGCGGGGCGGCGCTGATGGCCGTCGAGCATGCCCCGGCCCAAAGCCGCGGCAAGTTCGGGGCCTTCCCGCAGCTGGGTGTTCCCGCCGGCATGCTGCTGGCTGCCGGGGTCACGGCGATCTTCGCCGCGGCGCTGACCGAGGAGCAGTTCCTGGCCTGGGGCTGGCGGGTGCCCTTCCTGCTGAGCTTCGTGCTGATCCTGATCGGGCATTACATCCGCACCCGGGTCGAGGAGTCTCCGGTCTTCCACCAGATGGAGGCCACGAAGCAGACCGAGACTGCGCCGCTGGCCACCCTCTTCCGCCACCACCCCGGCAAGGTCGTCCAGGCCACGCTGGTCTTCATGGGCAACAACGCCGCCGGCTACATGCTCACCGGCGGCTTCATTCTCGGCTACGCCACCAAGCGCCTGGGACTGGACGCCGGCACCATCCTGAACATCATCACTATCGGCTCGGTGGCCTGGCTGGTCTCCACCTGGGTCTCCGGGGTGGCCTCGGACCGCATCGGCCGGCGCAAGATGTACATCATCGGCTGGGTCGCCATGCTCGTCTGGCTCTACCCGCTCTTCCTGCTCATCGACACCGGGGACATCGCCATGGTTGCCCTGGCGCTGATCGTCTTCGGCGCGGTGATGGGCCTGTCCTACGGGCCGCTGCCGGCCCTCTATGCCGAGCTGTTCCCCGCCCGCATCCGGCTCAGCGGTTCCTCCATCAGCTACGCCCTGGGCGCGGTGCTCGGCGGGGCGTTTGCCCCCACCATCGCCACCGCCCTCGTGGGCTCGTTCAACACCACGGTCGCGGTGTCGACCTACCTGTTCCTGCTCGTCGCGGTTTCGCTGGTCGCCACGATCACTCTCAAGGACCGCACCGGCACCAACCTCTACCTCGGGGACGAGGAACTCAAGCCGCTGGAAAGCGACGAAACTCCCGGTCCCATGTACGACCCCTAGGCGCTTGACGCGCCACCGACCCCGGCGGACCGTGCCTGACGGCATGGCTCCCGGCGGATTCCGTGAACCACGCCCCGTGCCCCCAATCAGATCCCCCGCCGACCCGCGCAGGTTCCCAATGGGGGCAACGTCTCCAGCCCCGCGGCGGCCCTTAATCGGTCTTCGGGAAATCTTGCCAGCCCATGGGCTGGAACTGTATGGTCGGCGCAACGGACGCTGCCAGCCGATGGCTCGCAGCGTACGGTTCGGATTCCGACAATGACGTCGAGAGGTACCGTTCCATGTCATCTGAGAAGCTGCTCCGGTTAGCCGGTTTGGCCGCTATCGCGGCAGGGGTTCTTTCCGTCATCGGGGATGTGATGAGCCTGGTGGTCGACCTGGAGGCCGCCGAAGCGGCCGGCGGCGCCTCACAGAGAATCGTGTTTGGCTTCTACCTGCTCGGCACCGTGTTGCTGCTGCTCGGGTTGACCGGGCTGTACGCCAGTGAGTCCCGGGCCGCGGGGATTCTTGGCTTTGCCGGATTCCTGCTCGCCTTCGCCGGGACCGCGCTGAGCGTGGGGGCGCTCTGGTTCGAGTTCTTCGTGGTCCCCGACCTGGCGGTCCAGGCCCCCGATTTGGCGACCGGAGAGCTGGGATTCACGGGATTCGCACTCTCCTTCCTGCTCGCCGCCGTCGGCTGGGTTCTCTTCGCCATTGCGACACTCCGTGCCCCCGTCTATCCGCGATACGCCGCGGGACTTCTCCTCGCGGGCGCACTGGTCTCGTTCGTCCCGCTCTTCGTGCAGGTGCCGGCCACGGGACTGCTTCTCTCGGTTGCCATCGTCGTGCTCGGATTCTTCCTCTGGCGGCGCCACGGGGCCCCGGCGCAGACGCCACTGCAGGTCGCGAATCCCGCCGATTGACGGCCTGGGGCTCTCCCCTCAACGGGCTCTTCAACGGTGGGGGTGCAATCGCCTGCCGGATATCGGCCGTCGCCCCTGTCCCGGGGCTGCTTCGCGCACCTGCCCGCATCGGTCAACGGCGCACCACATAGTGCAGGTGCAGCACCCGGTTGCCCTGGATCACCACGTCGGGATCCCCCAACAGCTGCTGTGCATGGACCGACCCGAAGAAGCGCTTGCCCGACCCGAACACGACGGGTACGACATCCATGCGCACCTCGTCGACCAGGCCCGCGGCAAGCACCTGGCCCCCGACATCGCCAACGGAGACCTCGACGATGCGTTCACCCGCGAGCTCCTGGGCCTTGGCCACGGCCGCCTCGACGCCGTCGACGAAGTGAAACGGCGCCTCCGGGTCCCAGCCCTCGGGCGCCGGGCGGTGCGTCACGACGACCACGTGGGCCACCCCGCCCGGAGGGATCCCGTCCCAGCCGTCCGTCATGTCAAAGACGTGTCGGCCGACAATGGTCGCCCCGATCCGGTCCCAGTACGCACGGGTGTAGTCGTAGGAGGCCTGCGACACCTTCAACACGCCGCCCTCGTCCAGCGGGACGTCGCCGCCGGTCAGCCAGTCGAACAGCGGTCCGGGCTGGTCGTTCCCGTCCGCGACGAAGCCGTCCACCGACACCGAGCCGTACATGACCACGTTGCCCACGGGTCTCTCCTTTGCCTTGGGGTGCCCCAGCTTAAGCGCAGGGCACTCGCCTTTCAAGTGGTCCCGTGGCCTGTCGTGACGGCCGGGAATACCCGGGGTGGTCGCGGTGGCAGCTGGCACGATCCCCGTTCGGCCCGGACTCCGTTGACGGTGCGGTCCACCGCCCGCCGGCGTACGCGAGTACAAGGAACGGGATCCCGGCGTTGGGCTCGCAGCGCACCCTGGCTACTTCGGTTGGGCGGTAGCGGAAAACCGAGAATCCCGATATCGGCGGATTTTCGACGTAGTGCCCGGTGACCCACAGCGGCAAACCGTGTCCGGCAAGGCGTAACACTAAAGCGAATGATTCTCATATGCGATAACGTGTCGTGAGTGAATGCTTCCCCGATAACCACCCTGGACCCCCCGCGCCCCGCGGCCCCTTCCTTACAGCCCCCGCCGCACAGGCCCTCCGCCTGGCGGCGGCACGGCACCACCTCGCTGCTGGCCACCGGCATCGTGCTGGTCATCCTGCTCTCCGCCGGCACCGGCCCGCTGGCCACCAGCCTGCCCGAGGCCGCGAAGATCATCACCGGCCACCTCATTCCGGGCATGGCATGGATGAGCGACGGGTCCATCACCGTTTCGCAGGACCAGGCCGTCTGGAACTTCCGCCTGCCGCGCACCCTGCTGGCGGGCATCGCCGGGGCCTCCCTGGCCCTGGCCGGTGCGCTGCTGCAGACCAACGTCCGCAACCCGCTGGCCGAGCCCTACATCCTGGGCGTCTCCGCCGGCGCCGGGGTCGGCGCGGTGCTGGCCATCGTCGCCGGCTCCACCGCCATGGCGGGCATCGGCCTAAATGCGGCAGCCTTCCTCGGCGCCGCCGGGGCCACCGTGCTGGTGTACCTGCTGGCCAAGCAGGGCGGGATCATCGCGCCCTCCCGGCTGATCCTCGCCGGCGTCGCCCTGGGCTCGCTGCTGGCGGCCATCACCAACTTCCTGACCATCACCACCGAGGCGCAGAACGTCTACTCCGTGCTCTTCTTCCTGCTCGGTTCCGTCTCCGCCGCCAGCTACGGCCAGCTGGTGCTGCCCGGGCTCGCGCTGGCGGTGGTGGGAATCTACGCGATGGCCCGCTCCCGCGCGCTGAACGCGATGCTGGCCGGGGACGAGACGGCCATCGCACTGGGCGTGAACGTCACCTCCATGCGCCGCACGCTGCTGCTCGCCACCGCGCTGCTGACCGCCACCACCGTCGCGGTGTGCGGCGGCATCGGCTTCGTGGGCCTGGTCGTGCCGCACGCGGTGCGCATGATCGTCGGCTCGGACCACCGGCGGATGCTGCCGCTGGTGGTGCTGGGCGGCGCGCTCTTCCTGATGCTCACCGACCTGCTGGCCCGCTCCGTGGCCCAGCCAGCGGAGATACCGCTGGGCATCCTCACCGCGGCGGTCGGCGCACCCTTCTTCCTCTGGCTCATGCGCACCTCCGGTGCCCGCGCGGCGGGGGTGGGACAGTGAACGTCTCCTTCGAAAACGTGTCCGTCGAGATCGGCGGCCGGCGGATCGTTGACAACGTGTCCCTGGCGGTGCCCTCCGGCACGGTGCTGGGAATCCTGGGACCCAACGGCTGCGGCAAGTCGACGCTGCTGCGCACCCTGTACCGCGCGCAAAAGCCCTCCGCGGGCGTCGTGCGGGTTGACGGGGAGGACATCAGGACACTGAACGGGCGCGAGGTGGCCCGGCGGATCGCCGTGATGGCCCAGGAATCCACCCAGGAATTCCCGATCACCGTCCGCGAGATGGCGATGCTGGGGCGGGTGCCGCACCAGCGCGGCTTCGGCGCCGACTCGGCCGCCGACCACGAACTGATCGACGCCGCGCTGCGCGAGGTCGGCGCCGCGCACCTGGCCTCGCGCTACTTCGCCGGGCTCTCCGGCGGGGAAAAGCAGCGCGTGCTGCTGGCCCGGACCCTGGTGCAGCAGACCCCGGTGCTGGTGCTCGACGAACCCACCAACCACCTGGACATCGCCTTCCAGCTCGAGCTCATGACCCTGGCCACCTCCCGCGGCCTCACGGTGCTCACGGCCCTGCACGACATGAACCTCGCCAGCGAATTCTGCGAGAACGTTGCCCTGCTGCGGGCCGGTCGGCTGCAGGGCATCGGCCGCCCGCACGAGGTGCTCGACGAGGAGACCATCCGCGCCGGCTTCGGCGTGGACTCTGCCCGGCTCGAGCACCCGCTCACCGGCCGCCCGCTGATCGCCGTCGCGAGGCTTCGCGCCGAGGCGCCCGGCGCGCAACCACAAGCCAACCACCACACCGAACCACTCAAGGAACACGCATGAACAACAAGACCCTGCCCCTGATTTCCGGCCTGCTGCTCGGCGGCACGCTGCTGGCCGGCTGCGGCCAGGCCGTCTCCGCCACCGTGCCCGCAGCCTCGGCCGGTGCCGCGACAACCATCGAGAACTGCGGCCGCACCCTGGACTTTGCCGGGGTTCCGCAGCGTGCTGTGGCCATGACCCCGGGCCAGTCCGAGATGCTGGTGCGCCTGGGCCAGGCGGACAAGGTGGTGGCCGAGGCACAAAGCAAGGGCCGGGAACTGATGCCCGAACTCGCGGACCTTGGCACCGCCACGCAGCTGAGCGAGCAGGGCCCGCCCTCCCGCGAGGTGCTGCTGGGCGTCGCCCCGGACCTGGTCTATTCCCCCACCAGCTACGAATTCACCGCCGAGCAGGGATTCGCCGGCATCGACCAGCTGGCGGCCGCCGGCGCGCAGGCCTACATTGCCACCGCCGGCTGCTCCGAGCGACGCGGCAGCGCCGAGGTGAGCGACCTGCTCACCGACATCGAGAACATGGGGGCTGTCTTCGCGGCGCCGGATGCCGCCGCCAGGCTTGCGGCCGAGGCGAAGGGCGCGCTCGACGGCGTCGGCCAGCGTGTGGCCGGGCTGGCCAGGCCGACCGTGGCGGAACTCTTCGTGGAGGGCAACACGGTCTCGGCCATCGGGGCAGGCATCGAATACAACATGATCGAGGTCGCCGGCGGCGAGAACGTCTTCAGCCCCGACGACAAGGCCTTCGCCCAGTTCTTCTCCTCGGTCATCTCCCCCGAGACGCTCGTGGCGAAGAACCCGAACGTCATCGTCTTCACCACGCTCACCAAGGCCCACGAGAAGGCGACGCTCGACTTCCTGAAGGCCAAGTTCCCGCAGCTGGATGCGGTGAAGAACAACCGCCTGGTGCCAATCGACTCCGATGACGTCATGCCGGGAACCTGGGGCAACATCCGGGCCGTGGAGCAGATCGCCAAGGGGCTTCACCCCGACGCGTTCTAGGCAGATCGACCCGGCTGCGGCCGTGCAGGCAGGGCCCGTCCCCTCGACGGGCCCTGCCGTCGTTTCCGGGAGCCGGCCTCCCGGGGATTCCGGGGACCTTGGTCCCACCGTAAGGAGCGCGGGGCAGCCGGAATCGATTGGGGAGCCTAGGCGCGGGCCTGCACCAGGTTGGCGAACGGCAGCCTGCCGTGCGCTTGGCGGAATCGCGCATGGCAGTCGGCCTGGGCCGCGTTTAGCTCCTCGACCGGAAGTTCCTTCCAGGCCACCAGAAGGCTCCCGGCCTCCGCCAGCTGCCAGACCAACCGGCCGTCCCAGTGACCCGGCGGCTTTCCCTTGCCGAAGTCCACAAATTCCTGGATCTGGCGTCGAAGCCCGCGGTTTCCCTTGCTGCCGGGTCCTGCCTTGCCGATGAACAGGACCTCGGCGTCGTCCACCCATTCGGCGGCAAGCCCGGCCGTCGGAAGGGTGGGATTCTTCTTCTTGAAGATTCCGGCGGTGCTCCTGGCCAGGTACCGCGGATCAAACCCCTCGGGCCGCAACACGGCGAACAGTCCCTGGTGTTGCGGAATCCGGTTGATCTCGAGGCCCGTGATGGGCCGGAATCCGGTGAACCCTTCGTCTTTGAGCGTTTTCTTGTTCAACTGGATCGGATTCCTTGGATCGGTGCGGCGGGATGGTTGCTGCACATTCACCCGCGGGCGCGGTGAATTGCACCCTCCGATGCTACCCGTCCGGGCCCGGCGGCCGTGTGCCAGGCTCCCTCGGTGGGTGGCGGGGCTGCCTGTCCACCCGGCGGGCCCGCCCGCCCACGCCGGCCGCCCGCACGGGGTGCACCGCCGAGGCCCCCGGCCGGCCGGCCCCGGAATCCGGGCCCCGCTATGCGGGCTGCGCCAGGGGCGCGGACTGAAGTCCGGCGAGCGCAACCCTGCGGTCGCAGCGCGCCAGCGTGGATTCGCGGTGCGAAATGGTGATGACGGTGGTGTCCCCGGCCAGCGCCGCCACGGCGTCGAGCAGGAGGGCCTCGGTTGCCGCGTCCAGGGAGGCGGTGGTTTCGTCCAGCACCAGCACCCGGGGCCGCAGCAGCAGGGCCCGGGCCAGGGCGATGCGGGCGCGTTCCCCGCCCGACACCCCGGCGCCGGTCTCGCCCACCATGCTGTGCACGCCGGCGGGCCAGCGGCCCGGCTCGAGGTGGAGTCCGGCGCGGCGCAGGGCTTCGCCTGCCTGGGCGGCCGTGGCGCCGGGGACCGCGAGGCGCATGTTCTCCAACAGGGAACCGTGGAAGATCGTGGCGTCCTGCTCCACCAGGGTGACCAGCGAGCGGAAGTCGTGCTCCTGGATGGACCCCACATCCACGGGCACACCAGTGCGCGGAACCAGGGCGATGCTTCCGCCATCCGGGGACCAGAGTCTCGCCAGCAGCCGGGCCAGGGTGGTCTTTCCGGACCCCGAGCTGCCCGAGATGCCCAGGTGCTCCCCCGGTGCCACGGACAGCCAGGTCGGTTCCAGCGCCGGCGCACCGTCGCGATAGGAGAAGCAGGCGCCGCCGACTTCGAGTCCCAGCGGTCCGTCCGCGGCGAACGCGACGGGGGCAGTGGTCTGGGGCCCCTCCGCCGGCATGGAGATTCCCTCCAGCACGCGGGCCGCGCCGGCGCGGTGCGGCTGCAATTGGGTGAGCACCGCAACGGCCTCCATCAGCGGGGAGAGGAGCGTGAGGGTTCCGGCGACCACCGCCGGGATCCACAGCCGGTCAAGCCCGGGCTGGTTCCAGGCCGCGAGGAACACCACGACCAGGATGGCCAGGGAGCACAGTTCGCGCACGCTGGCCGCGGCGCTTTCCCGTGCCTTCAGCCGCCGCTCCGCCCGGGCCACGGTGCGGGTTGCAGCGGCGAGCTGGCGTTGGACCTGTTCCTGCAATCCGAAGCCGAGGATCTCGCGGGACCCGGCGAGCAGGTCGACGGCGAGGGCGGACTGGTCGGACTTGGCGCGCTGGACCTCCTGGCCCAGGCGGGCGTTGGAGCGCAGCCACGGCAGGGTGAGCAGCACCAGGGCGGCCAGTCCGAGTAGCCATCCGGCGGCCAGTGTGCCGCCGATCCGGTAGAGCGTCGCGGTGCCGCCGGCCAGCAGCACCAGGGCGCCGGCCAGCTGGGTGAGCGTGTGGGCGTAGAAGAACTCGAGCTTCTCGGTGTCCCCCATGGCGGTGGCCGCCAGCCGTCCGGTGTGCTGGCCGGGCGTGCGGGAGGGCACGCCGCGGGAGAACCCGTCAAAGAGGCCCATGCGCAGCGCCGCGAGCACGCGGTAGGCAATCGAGTGCGACAGGTCCATCTCGTGCCAGGTCAGCAGAGCGCGCAACAGCACCGCGGCGGCCCCGGCAATCCACCAGCCGCCCGGAGCCAGCCGCCCCTCGACCAAGGCGAGCGTCACCGCATAGGAGCCCGCCACGGCCAGGAAGACCAGGGCCAGGTTGTTGGCAATGCCCACCACTCCGGTCCAGGCCAGGGCGAGGCGGTGTTCGGCCAGGTGCGGGAGCAGCCCCCACAGCGGGTCGTGCCGGCGCGTGGACGTGTCGGTGTTCTGCGGACTCATGGTGCCTCCGGGGACGTGGTCGGGATGGTTTCGCGCAGGCTGCCATCGTGCAGCCGCAGCACGGTGTCGGCAGCGTCCAGGGCCTCGGCGCGGTGGGCGATCATCAGCACGATGCGGTGCCGGGCCTCGGCGCGCAAGGACTCCATGAGCTCGGCGGCCAGTTCCGGGTTCAGGGCAGAGGTGGGTTCGTCCAGCAGCAGCACCGGACGGTCGGCCAGGACGGCGCGGGCGACGGCCAGGCGCTGCAGCTGCCCGCCGGAGACCGAGTGCCCGGCCTCGGCGAGGACGGTGTCCAGGCCGGCCGGCCACGCGTCGAGCTCGCGCGCCAGCCCGGCCTTCGCCAGCGCGCCGCGCATGTCCGCCTCGGTGGCCCCGGGGCGCACGGCCGCCAGGTTCGCCCGGATGGTGCCGGGGAACATGTAGCTGTGTTGGGAGACGACGCTCACGTCCGCCGCTTGCAGCGGACGGCCGTCCAGCAGGCAGTGCCCGCCGGCGGGAAGGAAGCCGAGCAGGATGTCAAAGAGTGTGCTTTTCCCGGTGCCCGAGGGACCTGCAAGTGCCGTGATCCCGCCGCGTTGGATGCGCGCGGTGGCCCCGCGCAGCACCCAAGGCGAATCGGGGCCGTAGCGGAAGGACAGGTTTTCCAGCCCGAGCGTGTGCCCGCCGGCCCGCCGGTCGCCGGCGGTGTGGCCACCTGCCGCGGCCACCCCGGCCGGGGAGGCATCGTTCTCGCCGATGGCAGCGTCGATGCTTCCCAGGGCGGAGATGCCGAGGTAGCCGGCGTGCCATTGGCGGGCCAGGTCGCGGACGGGCCGGAAGACCTCCGAGGCCAGGATGAGCGTGAAGAAGGTGAGGGCAGGTGAGCCGCCGAGCCCCGACGGCAGGGCCCCGAGGACATCGAGCGCGGTCAGCGCCGCGGCGGCCAGCAGCCCGGCCTGGATGCCGAGGTCCGCCAGGGCGGTGTCGGCCAGCGACACCCTCATGGTCGCGACGGTGGCGCGGTGCAGGGCGTCGGAGCGCGTCTGCAGCCTGGCCCGGAAGCGCGGGACCGCGTCAAGGACCTTCAGCGTGCGCATGCCCTGCAGTGCCTCGAGGAAGTCGGCGCCCAGGGCCTCGTAGGAGTCCCAGTGCGTGGATCCGCGCCGGGCCAGCAGCCTGCCCCACAGCCGCGGCGCGCCCACGGCGAGCACGACGGCGGCCAGGAGTGCCGCCGCCAGCACCGGATTCAGCGCCGCCACCGCGGCAAGCAGCACCGGGCACAGGATCTGCAGCTGCAGCGCATGCGGGATGTACGCGGTGACGTAGGGTTCCACGCCGTCCGCGCCCTCGCTCAGGGCAAGCCGGCGCGCCCCGCCGCGTTCGGAGTTGTCGCGCAACCGCTGGGGGCTCAGCAGCGCCGCGGCCAGGGCGGCACGCAATTCCAGGCGCACCGCGGTGCCCAGTCCGCTGGCCAGCCGGGCCTGGACCTGCTGCAGTGCCGCCCGCAGCAGCCCGCAGCCAAGCACGGCCAGCAGGTTGTGCAGCACCTGCACACCGGTGTTGCCCTGGCCGGGCAGCAGCCCGGCGAGCGCGCCGGCCAGGAACCATCCCTGCGCCCAGTAGCTGGCCGTGCCCAGGCAGAGCACGGCGGTGAGCGCGTTTAGCCTCCGGCGGTGGCCGCGTGTCAGGGCCATCAGGCGCCTATTGACCAACATGGGTTTGTCCTTCCGATTCCTGCGCCCGGAAACCGAGCGCATGCAGCGTGGTGAGCCCGTCCAGGGTCCCGGTCCATCCGGCCACGGGACGGAAGGCAAGCTCCCGGACGGTGGACAGGCAGGTGTAGAGCAAGTGGGCGGCGGCCCCGGCGGCCCACCTCATGGCGGCTTCGTCCGGTTCGGCCTGGGTGCGAAAGAGCAGCATCCCGTCCAGCGACAGGATCCATTCCTGTCGCGCGCAGTGCAGGTGCAGCCTCCGGTCGATGATTTCTTCCCGGTCCAGGACCACGTACCCGCACCCCGGCGGGGCGGGCAGCGGGTAACCGTCCAGCAACCGCTCCCACACCGCCGGGAGTGGGAGGCGAACCGGGTGCGCGGCGCCGGAAACCGGCGGGATAAATGGCAGGCTGCGCCGGCGCGAGAGTTCCACCGCCCCGGGCGCGGGACCCTGCGTCATTTCGCGTTCAGGCCCGGGGTGGAGAAGCCCTGGTCCGGCGGCCCAGCGTTGAATCCAGGCCAAGGTGCGCGGTTGCCGCTGCGGGCATGGTTGCGGACGGCCGGCCGGCGCGGCGCCGCCGCCCCACCGGGCCAGGTCCGGCAGGTCACCGCCGGTGCCCACGGCAAGTGCGGCCAGGGGCAGTTCCGGTCCGGTGTCCGGCCAGTTCCGTTGCCACTGCCCATAGCCAGGGAGCCTGGCCGCGGCGGCCAGCGTGGCGGGATCCGCCGTGAGCCACCGGCTCTCCAGCCCGCGGGCCGCCGCATGGCGGGCCGCTCCCACCAGCGCGTAGGCGGTGTCGGCGAGCAGCAGCGGCAGGGCACGGTGGTGGTACTTCGCCGCGGTGCGCTGCGGCAGCACGGTGAACACGAGGATGGCGCCGGCCGTGGCGGGCGCGGATTCGGCGCGGAGGTGCACGGTGGAGTCCCCGGCGTTGTAGGCGTGGATTCCAGGAGGGACATCGCAGTCGGTGCCGCAGAGCAGGTGCACCTGCACCGGATAGCAGGCCCCGGCCGAGGGGATGGCCCGTTGCGGGATGCTTCCCGGTTTCCCGCTGGCGGGGTCCGGGTGGATGCCGCGGGTGGCCCAGAGGGTGTCGAGCACCGCGGCGACCGGCACCGGGGCGCCGGATCGGGTGGGGGCCGCCTGCGCGGGGGCGTCCCAGGTGTTGTGCCGGGGTCCGGGGTGCGTCATCGGCCCCGGCACCCGGCTTGACCAGGCGGCGGCGAATTCCCCGCCGGGGTGCGGGTGGCTATCGGTTGTCATGGTTCCTACATGTGGGGTGGCGGGGCGAGGGTGAAATGCCCGGGGGCGGTCGGCTGCACGTCCCGCCAGCCGCGGGACACCGCCGCCTCGGCGACGCGCGGGCAGCCCAGGTAGGCGAAGGCCGCGGGGGCGTTGGGCACCAGCCCGCCGACCACGACCCGCACCACGCTCAGCCCGGTCAGCGCGACGTCCCGGGTGGTCAGCTCGCGGGTGTAGACCTCGTGTCCGGCGCGGGCCAGGCGCCGGTGGACCTCCTCCATGGGCACCGCGGCCACGGCCTCGATGTCCACCAGCCCGCCTGCCGGGGCCGTGAAGCGCTCGGCCAGCGCGTGCATCTGGGGATCGAGCCACACCTGCACATGGGCTCCGAGGTCCCGGACGGCCTCGAACTGCTCGCCGGCGTCCTGCAGGTAGCGGCGGTCCTCCCGGTGTTCCAGGTACAGGCCCCGGGCCATGAGTCCGGCCTCGACGGCCTGGAAGACCCAGCCCTCGGCATCGGTGGTGCCCTGGGTGTAGATCCAGGTGTGGACCGCCTCGAGCACCGCCTTGCGGGCGGCCTCGGCCGGATCGTTCTTGCAGGAGAAGCCGGCGGCGTAGAGCCCGGTGTCGGGGTCGAACACCAGCGCGGCCATGGACGGGGCGAATTCGCTGGGCATTTGGACCACCCAGTAGTGGAGCCGGCAGCCCTCCATGGACTGGGCCAGCCCGGGGATCGAGTCGGTGTTGATGCCCCGGGTGGGGCCGTCGAGGTGCCACCACAATTCCAGGGCGTCGCGTTCGACGGTTTCCAGCAGGGCGCGGTCGCGGGCGTCGGCAAACCCCTGCCCTGTGGCGATCCCGGCGTAGTTGAGGTGGTGGATTCGCGGCAGGTTGGCGAAGCGCCGTTGCCGCCAGTTCAGGTAGACCAGGCTGGCCGGTAGCCAGACCTCTTGCCCGTCGGCGTTCCGGCGGCAGGAGGTCCAGAGTGTTTCGGTGTCCTCCTCCAGGTTCCGGTAGGGAAAGTCGGGGCGCTCCAGCTGCCAGGGCGCGAATTGCGGAAGCTGCCGAAGCGGGACGACGGAGTGCCCGGCTGCGCTGAGCTGCCGGGCGCTGCCGATGAAGTGCTCGGCGTCGGGGACCTCGGCCGGGATGAAGTTGCCGCAATAGCGTTCCATGCCCTCGGCCACCGCCGCGATCCAGGCCTGCCGCTCGTCCCCGAAGGTGGTGCCCAGTGACACGCGGTCCGCCGGCCAGTCCCCCAGCCAGCGGGCGTCGGAGACCTCGGCGGTCATGGAGGTGTAGGCGGGAGGCGCGTGCTCGGGGGTGAGCACCGAGCGCACCCGGCGGATGATCCCGGTGTGTTCATCCACCAGGGTGTGCAGCGGCAACAGGCCAAGGTGTTCGGCTGTGGTCATGGGGATACTTCGCATTCTGCTGGGACGGGTGGGTTGGTCGCGGCTCGCAGCCGCGCGCGCTCGGACGGTTCCCAGGGATCGGTGCCGATCCGGGACGGGTTGAAGTCAAGGGTGAAGGGGAGCGCCGCGGAACGGTCCAGGAACTCCCGGATCCTGGCCATCAGGCCGCCGTGGCCGCGCAGCGTTGACGCGGCGGAGGGGTCGAGGTCGGCGGTGAGCCGGTGGCCCCATGGGCCGGTGAGGAATCCGGTGTTGCCCGCATCCCAGGCGTCTGCCAGCCCGAGCGCCTCGTGGACAAAGAAGTCCCGGTGCCCGGAGACCACCAGCAGCGGCGTTTGGCAGCTTCCGTAGCGGGCGGCCAGGTCAAGCCTTGGCGCCGACCACAGCCTGGCCCATTGGGCGGGTGCGTGGGCACCGTAGGTGTGCGCGGGCATCGCGCCGGCCACGCCGCGTTCCCTGGCCGCGCGGCACCGGCGGTCGAGCTCGGCGGGGGCCAGCGGCTCCCGGGATTCGGCGCCGAACCCGTGCATGTGCCACCAGCCGATGCGGTCGCGCAGGCGTGCTGAACCATCGGGGTCTCGGGCGGTCTCATGGAGGCCGAGGGCCGGGACCATGGCGACCACGGCCGCGGCACGCAACGGCCCCCCGCCGGTTTCGAGGCACCGGGCCGCCTCGAGGGCGCAGTGCGCATCGTAGGAGGCCCCGGCCAGGATCAGCCCGCCGTCCAGCAGGCCCCCGCGCTCCAGGAGGCGCGCGATTTCGGCCCCGTCGCGCCCCTCGGTCGCGTAGGGCAGCCATGCTCCGGCGGAACCGTAACGGCCGCGGACGTCCTGGACGACCACTTCATGGCCCTGCGCCTGCCAGGCGCCTGCCTGGGCGCGGTATTGCCGCCGATCGTACGGAGTGCGGATCAGCACCGTTCCCCGCCCCGCCTCTTGGCCGGAGCGATAGTGGTCGCCCGCCAGCACGGTGCCGTCCTCCAGCGCGAGGTCGAGTCTTGTGGGTGCGGGACCGGAAGCGGGCTTCATCGTCGGGGACCGGGGCGCTTTGCCGGTTCGGCAAATCCCAGCACCGGATGTTCGCTGCTGCACAATGTCCGGGTGTCGAACCGCCAGAGTGTGCGGCGCAGGGCGGCCAGCTCGCGCGTGTCGTATTGCCACGCGACGACCATGGAGCGGATCCGGGCGCCAAGGAATTGGGTGGCCAGTGCGGGCAGGCCGTCGAGGGTTCCGTCACCGGGCCGGGCAGCATCAAGCCATCCGCCCAGCTCGTCGGCTGCCGCGGAGGCGGCCAGCCGGCGGCGCAGCACCTGCGAACCGCTGGGGTCGCCAGGGGCCAGCGCGAGTGGATCCACAAAGAGGATCTCGCCCTCGCGGTAGCAGCGCAGCACCGCGGTGCCGGCGTCCGGCAGGTCATCCAGGAGCCCGCGGTCCGCCGGGGTTGCGGCAACCTGGACAATCAACCCGCCTGTTGCCTCCGGTATCCCACGATAGTCGAGGTTCTGTACGTCGAGCCCAGTCAGGGCCGTGCTCACCGGTTCCCATCCGGCTGCCGGGCCAAGCAAGGCAACACTTTCACGCCCGGGGCGCGGTTGCATTCTTTGGGCTGCCCGGGCCTCGAGTTGCTCGCGGATTTGGCCATGAAAGGTCTCCAGCATGGGTAGCGGCGCCCCTGTGGGCGCCTGCACGCGCAGGAAGGTGCCGTCAGGGGAACGCACCGTGATGCGTCCGTTGAGCTCGAAAACGTCGACTGCCGGGATACTCATGGGTCCTTTCAAGAATGTTGGTTCGGGAGCGCACGACTGCGGGGTGGATGCCAAACATCCACCCCGCAGTCGCGAATGGGCGATTAGTCGAACGGGTTCTCGACGAGCGCGTTCGAGTGGGTGGCCGACAGGTGGGCCAGCTGCTCGGTCTCTTCAACTTCTGCAAGTACCACGGTGTTTTCCATGGGGTTTCCTTTCGTAGGTGATGTCGTTGCCGTTCTGGCAACAAGAAGACACTATACTTAATGAGAATCATTCGCAAACAACACGTCACGGAGGCGTCATGAAACAGGAAATACTCGTCGTGGCCGACCAGCGGGCCCACGCCATTGGCTTCATCGATCCCGCGTCCCGCGCGGTGACAGGCTGGAGCCCCGGCATGGTCCTTGCCGAGCACGCCGGGATCCTGCCCCTGGGCAACGGCCGATGCGCCTGGGTTGACGATGCGGGCGGATCCCTCATCGTCATGGATCCCTTCGCCGCCACCGGCACGGAACCCGCGGCGGCGATCGACCACCGGATTTCCGTCGCCATCCCGGGCGAGCACCTGGCCTGCGACCCCGCCGGCCGGTACATTGCCGTCAGCACGGGACTAGGGCAATCGTGGGAACCCTGGAGCGACGTGCTCAGCGTCGTGGACCTGCAGGCCGCGTCAGGTCCGTACTCCCGCCGGATCCGCACCCGGGCCGGCGAGCCCGGCGTCGTGCTCGCCGCCACGCCCCAGGGCCCGCGCGCGGTCTTGCGGCACCGCGAACCCGGAGCCATCGAATCCATCTCCGTCGATGACATCCTCACCATTGGCGTACACAGCCCGCAGCTGCGCGGCGGGATCCACGAAGCGGTCGGCGCACAAGGCCACGGGGATGCCTACGACCCCGATACGGGCACCCTGTTCGTGGCCACCGAACGCGGACTCGAGTGCTTCGACGTGCGCGGACCAGTCCCGGAACCCCTCCCCATGCGGCGCTGGGAGGCGGCGGGGCGCGCCTACTTCCTGCGCCTTTGCACCCGGCGGCGCCTGCTGGTGGCCGTGCTGCGCGAAGGCGGGGAGCACCCGCGCACATGGGACACCTGGGGCAATACGCTGTGGGTCCACGACATCGATGCCAACACCTCGCGCACGGCGCCTCTGGGCGACGGGATGATCTTCCGCTTTGCGCTGACCGGCACCGCCATTGCCGTGGCCCGGATCCATCCGGACGGCGACGACCTGCGCGTCTACGACACCGATACCCTGCGCGAGCGCGGCCGCTGGACGCTGCCGTCCATGGACAAGGCGCCGCGCCGCGGCGCCGAACCGTGGGACGACGCCGACCGCCGGGCAATCGCGGCCTCGGGCACCGATGAATGGGTCGCGGTGACCCGGGGCGGGCACGGCCAGGTGCACCTGGTCGACACCGGGGATCCCGGGTCGGTGCCGGTCACGGTGGAGGTTCCCACCCCGCTGCGCGACGGCGGACACCTGGCATGGCTCGACCGCGCCGACGCCGGGCCCGGGGACCTGGTGGGACGATGACCCGGGCCATCGACGCGGCCGGCCTGGAGCTGGGGGAAAAGCCCGCGCTCCACGAGTATTTTCGGATCCAATTGCTGCACTGGGACTCGGCGCCGCGGCAGGGCATGCCGCAGCTCGCCGGCGGCAACGCCGTCTTCACCTGGCGCAGCCCGGGGGAAGAATTCCCCGCGCTCTACCGGGTCGCCGATGACTGGCTGCGCAGGGCCCTTGCCCCGGGCAAGGCGCCCGAGGCCCCGCCGGCCGGTTCCGCGCTGCCGGTGCCCGCGAACCGGGTGGTGCGCGGATTCTCCCTCGATCCCTCCGGCGTGCGGGTCGCCGCGCTGCTCGGCCCGGCGGACACCGAACTGGCCGAGGTCTGGCTGCTCGCTCCGGGTGCCGCTCCCGTGCAGCTTCCCGGCCCCCGGTCCTGGCATGCCGCCCCGGTGTGGTCGCCCGATGGCACCTCGCTGTGGGTGCTCTCCGGAAAGCCGCCGGAACAAGCCATCTGGCGCTGCGTTTTTGGCACGGACGGGCCGGCCTCTCCCCCGGAGCCGGTTCCGTTCCCCGGGGAACTCGGACTCCCGGGGAACGGGGAACGGCTGCGCCTGGGGATCAGGGACGGCACGCTGCAACTCACGGTTCGCGCCCTCGGAAAGGGTGCACGGCGCTGGCTTCTCCGGGACGGCGACTGGATCCTCTCAACGGCGCCGGACGCGGTCCACATCGAGGTTCCGGGGTGCAAGGTGCTGGCCCGGGTCAGTGGCGAGCATGGAACCTTGCTGGCCACGGAGGGTCCCACCGGCACCCAAGTGACCCTGAATGGGGAAACACTGTGGAAGCTGGAGGCCGCAGAGCAGCTCACGGCCCTGTCGGTGAGCACGCATCCGGACGGTGCTGCAGTGTGGATCCAGAGCGCGTCCCCGGAGCGGCCCTCGGGACTCGTCTGCCTGCAACGCCCGGAAGCAGCCAAGTCCGCCACGCAGTTGCCGCCACGCAGGAACCCGGCCGCGTTCAGGCACCTGCGCCTGCTGGCCCCGGCCCGGGACGGCGTGGAAATCCCGGTGATTCTCTCGGCGCGAGCCGGGGACCTGGCCGCGGACATGCCCCTGTCCCCGCGGCCGCTGCTGCTCTCCTGCTACGGGGGCTTCGGGGTCGTGCACCGCACCGAGCCCGAACCCAGCGTGGCCGCGTGGATTGCCGCCGGCGGAATCCATGTGGCGGCTCAGGTGCGCGGAGGCGGGGAACTGGGTCGGCAATGGCACGAGGCCGGACGCGGGGCCAACAAGTTGCGCGCCGTCCACGACCTGATCGACGTGGCCCGTTTCCTGTTGGCGCAGGGCTGGACCAGCGCCGCGGAACTCACCGCGGTGGGCGCCTCCCATGGCGGCCTGGTGGCCAGTGCCGCCGCATTGCTGGATCCCGGCGCGTTCGGCCGCGTGATAGCGGTGGCCCCGTTGCTGGATACAGTGGACCTGCAGCGGCACGGGCTGGGATCCCAATGGCTCCACGAGTTCGGTGCCGACGGGGAGACCTCCGAGCAACAACGAGCCGCCCACTCCCCGCTCCACCTCCTGGCCGCCCGGGAATCGGCGGCCGAACTTCCGCCGCTGCTGTGCTGCGTGCTCGGCAGCGACGAACGGGTCGACAATGCCGCGGCCGTTGAATTCGTGTCGGGGATCCGGAGCCGGGGCGGCCGGGCCTGGCTGCGCCGGGAGGACGGCGGCGGACATGCCCAGCGGTCCTCCGCAAGCCTGCTGGATTTCTCCGCCACCGTGCTCTCCTTCGCGGCCGGCGACGGGAACGGGCTGCCGCGGAACCCGAACCCCTAGCCGACGGCCCCGGGCAGATGCATGTGGGCGCGCTCTCCCCCATGGTCAAGGATCGTCAGGATCTCCACCGGCCCCTCGTGGGCACCGACGCGGTGCGGGACCATGGTGGAGAATTCCGCGGCCTGGCCCTCGTGGACCAGGATCGTGCGCTCCCCCAGCACCAGTGACACGGTGCCCGACAGGACCGTGAACCATTCACGTCCCGGATGCACGCTCATCCCCACCTCCGCCATCGAGCGCTCGGGGGTGATGCGCATCTTGGCCACGGTGGTGCCGTCGTGGGAATGTTCGCGTGAGAGCAGCCAGGTGGTGATTCCTGGCTGGTGTTCGGGCTCCGGCCGGATGACGACGTCCTCGTCCGCGGTCGGCTCGACCAATTGGTCAAGCGTGGTGCCCAGGGCCTTGGCCAGGGGAACCAGCTGGTCCAGGGCGATCCGACGGTGACCGGTCTCGATGCGGCTCAGGGTCGAGGGGCTGAGGTAGCAGCGGGCGGCCAGGGCATCGAGTGACCACCCCTTGGCCAGCCGGAGTCCCTTGATTCGCTGGCGGATCACGGTGTCCATGGAAAGATCTTGCGTCATACGCAAGAGTGTATGCCAATGACGCACGCAGTGGTTAGGCTGGATCCATGACTACAGAGCATTCGCATGGAAGCGCCCACGGACACCACCACTCGGGACAGGAGCACGGACACGCGCATGGCCACGACGACGACTCGGGCATGGCCGAGGTCCTGGACCTCGACGCCCTGTTGCTGCGCGACCACCTCCAGGAGATCTTTGACTGGACGGCCGCCCAGGCCAACAACCCACGCACCATTGTGGACCTGGGTGCGGGCACCGGCACCGGGACGCTCGGCCTGGCGCGCACCTTCCCCCGGGCGAGCGTGGTCGCCGTGGACCAATCCGAGTTCATGCTCCAGCGGCTGACGAACAACGTGGGCACCCACCAACTTGAAGGCCGCGTATCAACGCTGCAGGCAGACCTCGACATGGCGTGGCCCGAACTGGCCGACATCGATCTGGTGTGGGCGGCATCCTCGATACACCACATGAAGGACCCTGCCCGCGTCTTTGGCGATATCCGGACAAGCCTTTCCCCGGAAGGAGTGTTCGTGGTCGTGGAAATGAATGCGCTTCCGCGCTATCTCCCGACGGATCTCGGATTCGGCACGCCGGGCCTGGAAGAACGATGCCACCGGTTGCTCGACGAGGCAGGCTGGAACGCCCACCCCGACTGGAGTGCGGATCTGGAGGCCGCCGGCTTCACCACCGCCGCCAAGGAGAAGTTCGACTATGCGCCGGAGGCGGACGGGGAACTTCTGCTGCGCATCACCCACACCTTCCTGTCCCGCATGCGCACCGGCCTGGCCGGGCAGCTGTCCACCGAGGACCTGTCCACCCTCGACCAGTTGCTGGACCTCGATGGCCCGCGCGGACTGGCACGACGCAGCGACCTGTCCATGCGCGGCAGCCGCACAGCGTGGGCGGTGCGCCCGCGCTGACGCCGGAGATTCGAGGTCAGGCGCCGAAGTCCACGTCCTGCGTGCTGGTGACCGCCGCTGTGCGCTCCGGCGCCCCCTGGAATTGCCAGTAGAGGTTGATGTGGGCGATGGCGACCTCCGGCGGCGGGGCGCCCCACTGGGTCATGTCGCTGGTGGTGTGCGCATCTGACACCAGGGTGACGTCGTAGCCACGGGTGAAGGCGCCGTGGACGGTCGAGCGGATGCACGCGTCGGACTCGGCGCCGGACACCACCAGCCGGCCGACGCCGGCTGCGGAAAGCACCTCCTCGAGGTTGGTGGCCTCGAAGGAGTCCCCGTAGATCTTGTGGATCACCGGTTCCCCGGCGGCCGGTGAAAGCTCGGGCACGATCTGCCAGGCGTCGCTGCCCTGCTCCATTTCCTCGTCGGAGTGCTGCACCCACACCACCGGCGCCCCGGATTCGCGGGCACGGGACACCAGCGCGTTGATGTTGCCCAGTGTTTCCTCGCGCAAGTGGGCATTGGCCACCACGTCGTTCTGGACATCGATCACCATCAGGGCGGTGCGGGGCCGATCGACAAATGTGCTCATGGGGTTTTCCTTCGCGGAGCTGACGGAGTTTTTCCACGACCCAACATACTCCGCGCCGCCAACGCTTGGGAATGGAACCAGCCAATCCCCGCACAACTCTTGGCCACGGTTCTTCCCTTGCTTGCCAGCCCCAGTGACCTCACCGGTGACCTCCCGAAACAAGCGTGCCCGCGGCCCACTGCACCGCGAGCCATGCGGCACGGGGGCAATGGACTGCGGGCAGCCTTAGGGGTTGGGGTTTCTAGCAGGGCTTCCAGGTCTGGCCGCCCGGCGCGTAGCAACGCGGCCCGGTGTACCCGGGATACGGATTGCTGCTGACCTTGGGCTTCGGCTTTGGGGCCGGAGCCCGATAGGTCTGCTTGGGGATCGACTGGCGGCGGCGTTCGGCAGCCCTCCTGCTTGCCGCCGCTTCCCGCTGGGCAGCGGCCTGCCGCTCGGCGGCGGCCGCGGCGTTTGCCTTGCGCGTTGCCTCGGCCTTCGCTTTCGCCTTGGCCTCCGCGGCGGCCTTGGCGACTGCCTTTGCCTCGGCGTCGGCTTCCTTCTTGGCCCGTGCCAACGCCGTCTTCTTGGCGGCCAGCTTTTTCTCGATTGCCGTGGCCCTGTCAAGGGAGGCTGCCAGCTGTGGTGCATATGTGGCCATCCGGGCCGACCAAATCGCCGCGTCCACCACATCGCCGGCGGTGTCGAGTCCCCGAAGCGCCGCGCTCTTCGCCTTGCCCGCCACGATGGCGGCCGTCACCACGGCGAGGGCGGAACCCACCGCCTCGGCGTTCGCCGGAACGGTGTCCTCAACGGCCTCCATGCCAGCAATGGCGGCCACCGCCCTGGCTGGAATCGTGCAGTCGATCGCCGCGCTGTAGAGTCCCTCGCTGGATTCCTGGGCCCGCTGCTCTGCGGCAAGGACCTCGGGATAGAACCGCTCGTTGGGCTGGAACAGCACCGCAACGCCGAGTCCGGCGGCGGCGATATCGGCGTTGACGAGGTTTCCGTCCTTGTAGACGCCCGCCAGCGTGCGGCCGTACGGGTCCAGGCGCTGCACGTCGTAGGCCAGCTCGATCCGGTCCCCGGGCGCCAAGAGTGACTTGGTGTAATCGGCTGCCTCCACCCCGAGGCACTGCACCGGCTTGTCCGGGTGCTTGGTCTCCGGCGTATCGATGTTGAGCAGACGGATCGTGGTTTCGGCGCCGGACAGGTCCGCCACAATGGTGTCGCCGTCAATCACCCTGACAACGGTGGCGCCATTGCGGTCACTCGCTGTCTGTGACGCCGGTGCCTGTGTGCAGGCGGTGGCTACAAAACCGAGCGCTACCGCTCCCGCGACGATCCTTGCCACGCGACCTGTAGCCAGCGCGGCCAAATTGGTTCCCCCGAACAATGAAACTCCCCATATATAAGTTGAAGCTGCGAGTAAGCAAATTTCACCATAGCCCCGGGGGCAGACAGTTGGGCAAGCATCGTTCGATTGTGACTTCCACCGGCCCTGCCATCAGGCCACCGGGTATATTGGTTTAATTCCTTGGGCGAGCGCAAAGCCGTACACTGCTTCGGTTTCGCTAGGCTGGTCAAATGACTGGCTACACAAACACCAACCCTTCATCATTTCGCTCCCGACTTGGCAATGCCGCGGGAACCGGCGTGGCCAGCGGCCTCCTGACGCTGGTTGACCCTGCCAAGCTTCGACCCTCGACCAGGGGGTCCTTGTATGTGGGAACGGGTGCCGCCGCGGGGCTCATCGGATGGTTCGCCACTGCCCCAGGCGAGGATGCCAAGCCCGGGAAGAAGTTCCGGGCCGCCGTTGCGTTGGGACTGGGCACCCTGAGTGCCGCCGGCACGAAGCTTGGATTTGTCATCGATGCGAGGATCCACCAGGCCCTGTTGCGCAGGGGCATTGAAAACCCGCGCCCGCTCATGGCCATTGGCTCGGCGGTCATCACCGTTGGAATGGTATTGCTCGAGCCCCCGCGGCATGAGGATGACGAGTCACTGTCCCCCGTGGATTCCGGAGTTGGAGCGCTCGAACGACCCCGGCACTAAGGTGCAGGCTTCACCGTCGCGCATCCGCGCCCACTAACTGGATCCAGCCCGGCCTACCATGGACCCATGAAGCGCTTCGTGATCGATCCGGCAGCACTGTTGCATCTTGCCGACAACCGATACCAGCCGAATCCGGACCATCGACTCGTCGCACCGAACTCGATCCGTTCCGCGGCCCTGGACCTGTTGCTGAAGGGCGTGCTCGGCGGCGAAATCACCGAGGCAGCGGCGATGGACCTCCACGAGCGCATCACCGCTGTGAAGGTCCGCCTGCTCGGCGACCGGGTCTCACGGCGCACCGCGTGGAAGATCGCACGCGAGCATCAGTGGGACAGCATCGGGCACGCGGAATACCTGGCTGTCACGATGCTGCAGGCCGATGCGCTCGTGGCGCTCGACCCGGACCTCGCCGCGAGGTCGGAGGGAATCGTGCCACTGGCCTCGATCTCCGAGCTCCTGGCCCCATAGCGCGCCGGGCCGCTGCCTCAGGCGGTGAGATCGTACGCTTCGCGGATCCAACCCAACAGCTCCGGATCGAGCGCAGCGGTGTCCAGCAGGATGATCTCGTTGTGCCACCGGTTCGCGGATACTCGCCCCGTACGAAATACCCGCGGGGATTCGAGCTGCCGGGTGAGAACGATGTTGACCAGGATCCCGCCGCGGCGGGGATGGATGCCAAGGAAGGCGCGCCCGCGCGCCACATGGAACGACGAGGCATTCTCCTGGATCTCGCACCCCGGCAATGCGGAGATCCGCTCCATGAGCACTTCGTAGATGGTGGATGAGGTCGGGTCACCGGTGATGCGTTCCCTTGCAGTGCGAGCCATTCAGCCATCATACGGCCGAGTCGCCAAAGGCACGTTGGTCTCCGGCCGAGGTGGCTTAGAGCCCCTTGCCGCTGGGCGAGACGATGATTTTGACCGCCGTCTCATTGTGGTTGATCAGCGTGTCGAATCCCTTGTCGATCAGGTCCTCCAGGGCGATGCGCCCGGTGATGAACGGCTTGAGGTCGATCTTTCCGCTTCCCACCAGCTCGATGACCTCGGCGTGGTCGCGCACGTAGGCGATGGTCCCGCGCACGTCGATTTCCTTGAGTACGATCTTCTGCATGTCCACGGTGGCGGGCCGACCCCAGATGGAGACGTTCACCAGCACCCCGGTGGGCTTGAGAGCATCGAGCAGGGTGTCGAGCACCGCGTTGACTCCCGCGCACTCAAAGGCGACGTCTGCCCCGATGCCATGGGTGATTTCCATGACCCGTTCCCTGACGTCCTCGACGCCGGGGTCAAGCACGTGGTCTGCAACCCCGCTTTCGCGCGCCTTGTCCTTGCGTGCTGCCGAGAGTTCGCTGACGATGGTGGTGACGCCCATGCCCTTAAGCACCGCCGCGGTGAGCAGGCCGATCGGGCCTGCTCCGCCGACCAGCGCATACTGCCCCGGCAACACGCCGCTGCGCATCACCGCATGGTGCCCCACCGAGAGGGGTTCGATCAGCGCCGCCTCGTCCAGCGGAATGTCCCCGATGCGGTGCACCCAGCGCGCGTCGACCACGATCTTCTCGCCCAGTCCCCCGCCCCCGCCGGCCAGGCCAATGAAGCCCATCTTGACGCACAGGTGGTAGTTGCCCGCCTGGCAGGAGGCGCACTGGCCACAGGTGAAGTAGGGCTCGACCACGACGTTCTGCCCCACGGCCAGGTCCAAGACGCCCTCGCCGACGGCCGTGATGGTGCCGGAGAACTCGTGCCCCAGTGTCACCGGCGCCTCTTCCCCCGAGAGCGGGTGCGGGTGCCCGGGCGCCGGGACGAAGATCGGGCCCTCGAGGTACTCGTGCAGGTCGGTGCCGCAGATGCCGCACCAGGCCACATCGATGGCCACCGCGCCGGGCCGCAGTTCAGGCTCGGAGATCTCCTCGATGCGGATGTCTTTTTGTGCGTAAAAACGTGCAGCCTTCATGGCATGTCCCTTCTCGAAAGACCGGACGCGGCGACTCGCGCCGGCACGGAAGCCGCTCGAGGCGCAGGCGGCCGCGGGGACGGACTCCGTTCACGTTCGACGCTACCGCCGCCCCGTGCCGGATGGCTAGGGTTGTGCCTTCCGGCGCCCCGCCACTCCTCGGGGCGGCATGCGGGAGGCGGGAAGCAACGTTTCCCTATTTGCGCCCGGTGAAATGCTCCATCGACTTGTACACGCCGAATACGCGTCCGGCCACCGCGTCCCAGGCGGCAATCGGCAGCACCCCGCGCAGGGCGGCGCTCAGCTTCACTGTCCAGGGCATCATGAGCATGGGAGTTCCCTCCTTCATGGCCCGCCACACGCGCTCGGTCACCGGCCCGGGCTCCAGCAGCGGGGTCAGCAGCGGACCGCGGGCTCCGTCGAACATGCCGGTCTTGATGTAGGAGGGGCAGAAGGTGGTCACCTTGATGTGGTGGTGCCCGGCCTGCGCCAGTTCCAGGCGCAGCGAATCGCTCCACCCGATGACCGCCCACTTGGAGGAGGAGTAGACGCTCATCCTGGGGTTGGCCAGCAGCCCGGCGGCGGAGGCGACGTTCACGATCCGCGAGGTGCGCCCGCGGGAGATCATGGAGGGCAGGAATTCGCGGGTGATGTGCATCAGTGCGAGGGTGTTGATGTTCATGGTTTCGGCGATGTCGGCCCGCTGGTCGTGTTCCCAGAAGTACTTCCCGCGCACGATGCCTGCATTGTTGATGAGGATGTCCGGGGCCCCGACGCCGTTGCGCACCGCCTGGGCGGCTTCCTCGATGGACTCGAGCCGGCCCACGTCCACCACCTGCGTGTGGATCTCGCTGCCGGCCCCGCGCAGTTCCGCGGCCGCCTCCTCGAGCTGCCCGGCATTGATGTCCCAGAGAATCACGTGGCTGGCGCGGTCGTTGACGGCGAGGCGGGCATACATCCTGCCCATGCCCATGGCGGCCCCGGTGATCAAGACGGTCGATCCGGCCAGTGTTCCGATGGTGGGGTTCATGGCTGCTCCTTGGTTGGTGTTGCGTTGGAAGGCGTTGCGTTTCCGGGTGCGGGGATGAGTTTTCCCGGGTTCATGATGCCGGTCGGGTCCAGGGTTGCCTTGATGCCCCGCAGGACCTCGATCCCCAGGGCGCCGATTTCCGCCTCCAGGTAGGGCGAGTGGTCGGTGCCCACGGCGTGGTGGTGGGTAATGGTGGCGCCGGCCGCGACGATGGCCTCGGAGGCCGCCTTCTTCACGCGGGCGTTTTGTGCCTGACCGTCCGGCTCGAGCCCGCCGAGGAAGGTGAAGTAGAGGGAGGCGCCGTCCGGGTAGACGTGGGAGATGTGGGCCTGTACGTACCCCGTGCCGCCGCGGGCCTCCAGGGCGTTGAGAATGGCGCCGCGGACCGCGGTGTAGGTGGCATCGAGCCTGATCCAGCTGGCGGCGGTTTCCAGGGTCTCGACATACACGCCGCGGGTCAGCAGCTCGTCGCGCAGGTACGGTCCGGAGAAGCGTCCGCGTTCCCAGGCCCGCGCCGGGAGCGGGCCGAGGCGGATGCCGCCGGCGGCTCGCAGGATCCGTGCGCTGCGTCGCCTGCGGGCGGCGGTTTCGCGCTTTGGTCCTTCCCAGAGGAACAGGGCCAGTGCGGGTGTTTTTTGTCCGCGCAGCCCGAGGTACCTGGCCATGGCGGCGGTCTTGGGGCCGCCGAGCCTGAAGGTCGCCGCGGTCTGGTCGGTGTCGCTGAGCCTGCAGACGTGGGGCATGTCCCCGCGGACGCCCTCGTGGTGCAGCCGGCGCAGTGCCTCGGCCCCGGCGGCGAAGGATTCGAAGGACCAGGCGTCGTGGCTCCTGGATGCGGGCAACGGGTGGATCCGCACCGTGGCGGAGGTGATGACCCCCAGTGTGCCCTCGGATCCCACGACGACGTCCAGCAGCCTGGGCCCGGCGGCGCTGCCCGGGGCGGGCGAGCCGACGTCCATCGGCCCGGCGGGCGTTTCGAGGTGGACGGACTTGACCAGGTCGTCGGAGCGGCCGTATCCGGTGGAGGCCTGCCCGGCGGAGCGCGTTGCCACATAGCCGCCGAGGGTGGCCTGCTGGTGGCTTTGCGGGAAGTGGCCGAGCGTGAAGCCCAGCGGTTCCAGCGCCGCCTCGATGGCCGGACCGCGGATGCCCGCCTCGAAGGTGGCGGTGTGCGAAAGTGCGTCGAGGTGCAGCAGCCCGTCCATGCGCCGCAGGTCAACGGCGATCACCCCGGAGAACGGGCCGCGCTCCGGTTCGACTCCCCCGACCACCGAGGTTCCCCCGCCGAAGGCGACCACGGCCAGGCGCCGGCGCACGCAGAATTCCAGGACCTCGCGCACCTGCTCGGCGCTGCCGGGGAAGATCACCGCATCGGGTGCCTGCCCCGCGTCCCCGGCGCGGATGCGCAGCAGGTCGGGGGTGCTCTTGCCACCGGAGTGGAGGATGCGTTCGGCGCGTTCGGTGGAGACGTGTGGGGCACCGCAGATCCCGCGCAACTCCCCCAGCACCTCGTCCCCCAGGGCCACCGGCCCGACCCTGACGTCGTCGAAGTCCACCGGCGGATGCACGGCCTCGACGCTGTCCAGCGCCAGGGTGGAGCGCAGGTAGTCGAGCCCGCCCGCCCCCAGCGGTTTCGCCCGCGCAGGGTCTCCCCAGCCGTACCAAACGGAGCGGGGAATCTTCTCTGTGTTCTGCGTCACCATGCGATACAGTGTGACACATGAAGTCACAACGTACCACCGGCCCCGGCGACGAAAAGCTCCTGCTCGCCACGCGGGAATCGGTGGTCCTGCACGGGGTGCGCCGCACGACCGCCAACGACATTGCCGAACGGGCGGGGATCTCCCGCATGACGTTCTACCGCCGGATGGGCTCGGTGGAACACGCGGTGCTCGCGACGCTGACCCGCGAGTTCCGCACCGCCGCGGCCGATGTCCGCTCCGCATCCCCCGCAGGCACCGGGCGCGAGCAACTGGTGCACTTCGCCATCCAAAGCGTGCGGGTCTTTGCCACCTCGGAGCTTCTGGCCTCGATTGCCGAGCGGGACCCCGAGTTCCTCATCCCCTACGTCACCGACAGGTTTGGCGCGAGCCAGCAGCTGATCCTTGATGAGCTCGAGGGGCTGATTGCCGCCGGCCAGGCGGACCACAGCATCGAGGCCACCGCCGCCACCGCCACCACGCTGCTGCTGGCCCTGCAGGGCGTGGCGCTCTCGGCGCGGCTGCTGCGCAAGACCGGCACCTTCGAGCAAACACTCGCGGAGCTCGAACGGATGCTCACCCGCCACCTCACCCCGGCGGGCACCGCAGGGAACGGATCATGACCACCCGGGAACCGACTTGGATCAACGACGCCACCCGGCGGCTATCCCTGGAACACGTGCGCACGCACACCGTGGACGTGGCGGTCATCGGCGGCGGGATCACCGGGGCCGGGGTGGCGCTGGATGCGGCAAGCCGCGGGCTGTCCGTGGCGTTGCTGGAGGCCCGGGACTTCGGCTCCGGGACCAGCGGATACAGTTCCAAGCTCGTCCACGGCGGCCTGCGCTACCTGGCCAGGGGCGACTTCCCGGTCACCTGGGAATCGGCGGTGGAGCGGCGCCGGCTGATGGAGACGATCGCCCCGCACCTCATCCGCCCGCTGGGGTTCATCATCCCCGACACCACCGGCGCCCGGCGCCGGGACACCGCCGCCGCCGGGGCAGGCGTGGCGCTCTATGACCTGCTGCGCCGGGCCTCGGGCATGGGAAGCGGCGTGCTGCCGCGGCCCCGGCTGCTTTCCAGGCGGGCCGTCGCCGCACTGGTGCCGTCGCTGGACACCCCGGGGCTGCGCCGCGGGCTTCTCTATTGGGACGGGCAGCTCATTGACGATGCCCGGCTGGTCATCTCCGTGGTGCGCACCGCCGCCGGGCTCGGCGCGCAGGTGCTGCGCGATGTCCGTGCCACCGGGATCACGGCGGACGCCGTGGAGGCAGTTGACACGCGCACCGGAGAAGCGGTCGCGGTGCGCGCGAGGACCGTCATCAACGCCGCCGGGGTCTGGGCCGCCGACTTCGATGACACCCTGAGCGTGACCCCGAGCCGCGGCAGCCACCTGGTGGTGCGTGCCGAGCGCCTGGGCAACCCGCAGGCCGCCCACACGGTGGCTGTCCCCGGCCACTTCGGCCGGTATGTGTTCGTGCTGCCCCAGCCAGGGGGCGTGGTGTACATCGGGCTCACCGACGAGGAGGACCGTGAGGCCGACGGCCACTGCCCCGCCGTTCCGGAGCACGACGTCGACTTCCTGCTCGAGGTCGTCAACCGCGTGCTCGGCCGGCCGCTGGTCCGCGACGACGTGGTCGGGTCCTTCGCCGGGCTGCGGCCGCTGGTCGGGTCCCCGCACGCCGGCGGGCCGGAGGGCACCGCGGACGTCTCGCGCCGGCACCTGGTGAAGAATGTTCCCGGGGAACCCATCACCGTGGTGGGCGGGAAACTGACCACCTACCGCCGCATGGCGCAGGACGCGGTGGACGCAGCAGCAGCACGGCTCGGCGTCGCCACCCCGAGCCGCACCACGAAGCTTCCGCTGGTCGGCGCCGCAAGCCGCACGGCCTTGGCCGCCCTCGACGCCCCGGCCCGGCTGGTGGCCAAGTACGGCACGGAGGCGGTTGCGGTGCACCGGCTCGGCGGCAAGCACCCGCTGCTGGCCGAACCGCTCTTTGACTCAAGCCCCATCACCGGTGCGGAACTGCTCTTCGCCATTCGCGCCGAGGGGGCAACGAGCATCGAAGACCTGCTGGAGCGCCGCACCCGACTGGCCCTGGTGCCCGCCGACGCGGACCGCGCCCGCGACCGCGCCGCCCGCATCCTGGCGATGGCCTCCGAGTCCCCACCCGTGGAAGGACCCACCCCGTGAAAGCTCCCTTCTCCGGCCCGGCCCTGCTGCTGGTCAATCCAACCTCGGGACGCGGACGCGGCCTGAAACTCTGGGAGGAAACCGCCGGAGCCCTGCATGCAGCGGGGTTCGCCCCGGTCGTGCACCTGACAGAAAGCCTTCAGGAGGCCACCGACCGGGCGCGCGCCGCCGCGCCCGGATCCCTGGTGGCGGTGCTGGGCGGGGACGGGTTCCTGGGAGCGGCGGCGGCCGGGGCCAGGGACTCCGGTGCCATCCTGCTTCCCCTGGCCGGGGGCCGGGGCAACGACACCATCCGCCGCATCGGGCTGGACCTGGACCCGGTCAAGGCCGTGGGCAACCTGTCCCGGCTGGTGGTCCGGGAGCTGGACCTGGGCCTGGTCAACGGCCGCCCCTACTTCGGGGTCGCGAATGTCGGCTTCGACGGACTGGCCAATGAGTACGGGAACAGCGCCCGGCTGAACCTCGGCCCCTTCGTGTACCTCTATGGCGGGCTCAAGGCGTTCCTTCAATGGCGCGACGTCACCTTCACGCTGAAGGTGGACGGCGTGGAGAGCAGCGTCCCGGGCTGGTTCGTCGCCGTGGGAAACATCGGCCAGTACGGCGGCGGGCTGCACATCTGCCCGCGGGCCAGGGCCGACGACGGCCTGCTGGACGTGGTCTCCCTCGGGAAGGCCTCGATCCTGGGCGTGGCGCTGACCTTCCTGCGCTCCTACGGCGGCACCCACTTGCGCCAGCAGAACATCTCCTTCACCCTCGGCCGGGAGATCACCATCGGCGCCAACAGGCCGCTGAACATCTATGCCGACGGGGAAAGGGTCGGGGCCCTGCCGGCAAGGATCACGATAGCCCCGGCCGCGGTCAAGGTGCTGGTTCCCGCGGATTCACCGGTGTTCGGCTAGGAATGCGCAGACCACCTGGCAGCGGCCGCGGTGCCCGGCGGGGATTTTCCGAAAAAACGGTGCCACCCCTGGCCAGCGCCGCCGATGCTACGCGGTTCGGGATCCGACGGGCCGTGGGGCCAGGCGGCCGGCCGCAGGTGACCGTGCGACCAGATGCCTTCCGAACAGGACGAACCACACGGGCATGCCAACCCAGCCGGTAAGCCCGACCACGCCGCCTATGCCAAAAACGGTCGACTGCAGCCACCCCGCCGGCACCGGCAACCCGGCGGCCACGATTGCGCACCCGGCCAGGAAGCTGCCACCGAGCACCATGCCTCCGCGAGCCAGTCGGGACGGGATGGCGCCGCTCGCCAGCACCACGGCAAAATCGGCCGTAACCCGCCGGCAATCCGCACCACGTATACGTGGTGTCAGCCGTCGACCCATGGGTTCATGATGCGCCGAAGGCGGCGATTGCGCATCCGTGGAACCACGCATTCGGCGGCCGGTTTCCGGGCCGCACGGCCCGCTGCCGCATGCGCCGGTTCCGCGCCTCGCTCAGGATGAGGCGCCGTCGAACGAGGAAGCGACGGCCGCGGCCAGCTCTCGGCCTGTAACCGTCTCCGGCTCGAAGGGCTCGATGGCCCCGGCCTCGATGAGGCCGATGGCACCGCGGGCGAACTCCCCCGGATCCCTGACGTCCAGCTGGTTCAACGCGGTCGGTGAATAGCTCCACCAGGCGCTGCGCAGCAACTCGCTGGCCGTGTCCTCGTCGAAGCGCTGCCGCATCACCTTGGCGGGAACCCCGCCAACCACCGCGTAAGGGGGCACGTCCTTGGTGACGACCGCGTTCGAGGCCACCACGGCCCCGTCGCCGATGCGCACGCCGTGGCCCAGCGTGACGTTCTCCCCGATCCACACGTCGTTGCCGATCACCACGGGGTCGGGCACGTGGTCGAACGTCCGGTAGGCGGGCATCTCTCCCCGGTCGCGCTCGAAGGTTTCCATCATGAGCCGGCGGTTGTAGAAGACCGGGCTGGTGGAGGCCCACTCGTGCGGATGCCTGGCCCCCATGACCTTCACGCCCTTGGCAATGGAGGTGTAGCGGCCCACCCGGGCCGAAAGCGGCAACCTCGAATGCGTGTAGGAAAAGGAGCCCAGGCTCACCAGGTGGCGCCCGCTGCCCGCCCAATAGGTGGCGTAGGGTTCCAGACGCAGGTCCGGCGCGAACTTGATCAGGCTGTCCTCGCCATAGCTGGCTCCGGTGGTCTCAATGGTCTTGGCCCCCGGTCCCATCAGGAAAATGCGTGAGTTGACCAGATGCGGGCGTAGTTGACTGAGGCGTAAATGCATCGTTCGACCGTAGCCGCCGATCCCTGTGGTTTCGTTGGCGTTTGCTGGCAAGACCATGGCCGTCGGCCTCCCCGGGAGCTGCCGCGGGGAGCCGGCGGCCAAGCCATACCCCGGCAGTGGTAGGAAAACCCGGGAACTGGTTGATCCTTCACGCATATCGGAGGGTGGGAACATGAGACTTCCGATTTACGCCCTGGCGCTGACATCCTTCGCACTGGGCACCGCCGAATTCGCCCCCAACGGGCAGCTGCTTTCCGCCTCCGCCGATTTGTCGGTGTCCGTCGCCGATTCCGGGCTGATCACCACGGCCTTTGCGCTGGGGGCGAGCGTGGGAGGGCCGTTGATTGCCGCTGCCACGCTGCGCGCGGACCACAAGCGGCTGGCCCTGTGGCTGGTGGGCATCTTCTTCCTGGCGAACGTCGCCACCGCACTGGCCCCGACCCTGCTGCTGGCGGTCGCCAGCCGGAGCGTTGCCGGGGCCATGCTCGGGGCCTTCCTCGGGGTGGCTATCACCATTGCCAGCAACCTCGTGGTGTCAGAACGCCGCTCCGCGGCGATTGCCACGGTGTTCCTTGGTTTCACGGCCGCGAACGTGCTGGGTGTCGTCGCCGGGAACCTGGCCGGGGATGTATGGGGGTGGCGCAGCGTTTTTTGGCTGGTCGCGGGCCTGAGCGTGGTCGCACTGGCCGGGATGTGGCTGGCGTTGCCGCAGGGCTCGGAGACGGGTGCCGCCGGCGGCACGGCCCGCGCGCTGCGCACCGGCAGGCTGTGGGTGGCCTTCCTGGCCATTGCCCTGGGCTACGGGGGCCTGTTTGTGATGTTCACCTATATCGCGCCGATCCTGCAGGACGCGGGCGTGCCCGCCCACCTGGCGGTGTGGTTCCTGCTGGTCTTCGGCGTGGGCCTGGTGGTGGGAAACCATGTTGCCGGGCGCCTGGCCGATATCTCGATCCCGAAAACCACCGTGGCCGCGCTGCTGCTGCTGATCGCCGTGCTGGGCGCCTTCGGCCTCTTCGCAGGGAACGTGCCGGCCGTGGTGGTGTTGCTGGTGTTGCTGGGCGCTGCGGGATTCGGCCTGGTACCGCCGTTGCAATCCTTTGTGCTGGAGATCGCCCGGGTGAACTCGCCGGTGGTCTCGGCGCTTGCCGCGGCGGCATTCAACGCCGGGGTCGCCCTGGGCTCGGCCGTCGGCGGGTCGGTGGTGCGCGACGGCGCCGCCTACGGACAGCTGGCCCCCATCGGTTCGCTGGTGAGCCTGGCGGGCCTGGCGGTGTTTGTGCTGGCGGTCTTCCTGCAGAAACGCGCCACTCCCGTCGAACTCCCGGCCCAGGACCGTTCAGCCCTCGGCGCCGGGACCCTCGTGTAGGCCCTGGCGGATCCCGGGCACGCCCGGTTCCGGGAGGCCGGACCCCCGGGGCGCCCCGAGCAGGGCGTTGATCCGGCTGGCGTCGGGGTAGCTGTAGATCTCGATGCGGTGCTCGGGGTTGCTGGACTGGGCCCAGAGTTGGAAATCCACACACAGCTCCCCGATGGCCGGGTGGAGCAGCGGCTTGGTGCCGGAGATGCATTCACCCACCCGCCCGGTGGCCCAGAGCCTGGAAAAATCCTCGTCCTTGATCAGCAGCTCACCGACCAGGGAGGTCAGGGCCGCGTCCCGGGGATATTTGCCGGTGATGAACCTCAGGTAGGCGACGTAGTCCGCGGCCTCGGTCTCCCAATCGGCAAAGAGACCGCAAAACACCGGATCCAGGAACAACATGCGCGGCAGCGAGGGCCGGCGCATTTCATGCGCGGGGGCGTCGAAGGGCAGGTGGGGCGCGATGAGGGCGTGGCCCAGGCTGTTCCAGCCCAGCACGTCGTTGCGCCGGCCCAGGAGCACCGCGGGACGGTCGGTGATGAAACCGAGCATGTCGAGGGACCGACGGTCCGGGGTTTCGAGGCCCGCGGCCGCGTGGGGCCCGGAATTCGTCTTGCTCCGGGCCAGGTCAAGCAGGTGCTCGGTTTCCGTCACCCGCAACTGCAGGGCGTTGGCCAGGGCCAGCAGGACTTCGTCGGAGGCGTGCCTGCTGTGCCCCTGCTCGAGGCGGGTGTAGTAGCTGACGCTGACCCCGGCGAGCTGGGCCAGCTCCTCCCGCCGCAGGCCCTTGACCCTGCGGCGGCTGCCGAAGGCGGCCAGCTGCGTCTGGGCGGGCTGCAGTTCCGCGCGCTTGGCGCGCAGGAATTCGCCGAGGGGTCCGGGGTTGTTCACACACCAACCGTACAGCCCCGCCCGGTCCACGCCGCTTCCCTGGAGGGGACTGGGGCGGACCATGGCCGGGAGAATCCGCGTGGACCTTAGCCCACTGCCACGCGGATCTTGTTGGCCCACGGGTCATCGAAGCGCAGCTCGGCTCCGGTGTGGTGGCTCGCGATCCCGGCGACCGTCAGGCGATCGGCCAGGGCGCCGACCTCGTCGGCGTTCGGCACGGTGATGACGACCTCGCCCAGGCCCAGGGTGTCCTTGCGGGGCCCGGCGCCGCGGGAGTTCCACACATTCATGGCCATGTGGTGGTGGTAGCCGCCTGCCGAGACGAAAAGCGCCTGGCCGTGGAAGTTCGTGGTCTTGGCGAAGCCCAGGGTGTCGACGTAGAACTTCTCGGCGGTGGCAACGTCGCCGACCTGCAGGTGCACGTGGCCGACGCCGGCGTTGGCCGTGGTCAGTCCGGTGACGGATGCCTCGTTGACGTGCTTGTTGAGGTACTGGTTGGGGTCCAGGTAGATGGTGTCCATGGCCACGGTGTCGCCGTTCCAGGTCCAGGTGTCACGCGGGCGGTCGAAGTAGAGCTCGATGCCGTTGCCCTCAGGGTCGTTGAAGTAGAAGGCCTCGGACACCAGGTGGTCGGAGCTGCCGGTGAACAGCGAACCGTCGTACTGGGCGGCGGAGAGCACGGTGGCGGCCAGGTCGGACTGGGTGTCGAAGAGCAGCGCGGTGTGGAAGAGTCCGGCCTCGCCGCGGCTTGGCAGGTTCAGGCCCTTGCCGTCGGCGAGGTGGACAAGTTCGACTCCCCGGCGGCCCAGGCCGGTGCCGGCAGGGCCTTCGGAGAGCACCTCGAGGCCCAAGGCCTTCTGGTAGTAATTGCTCATCTTCTTCATGTCCCCGACCTTGAGCATGACGGTGCCCATGGCCAGTTCTGCGGACAGTTGATCTTGGGTGGTGACGCCCATGGTGGTTACTCCTTGGATTGCGGCTGAGGATTGTTCTTGCTTCAAGTATGGCATTATTTACTTGAAGCTACAACGATTGAACCTGTTCCGCTCGTCACCCCGACCCCATTCCGTCATTTCCCGGTTCAATTTCGTCGATCGATCGGCCCTTCGGAGGACGATGTCATGGACCGGGCTTCGCGAACGGACGGGCCAACGAGTCACCACGGATCCTCCAGTCGCTATTAAGACGCCACCGCTTCGTGCGCCTGGAAAGCCAGCCACAGCTGGGCGACCGAGGATGTTTCGGCCAAATCAAGGCCGGTGAGTTCGCTGATCTTACGGATGCGGTAGATGATGGTTTGCCGGTGCACGAAAAGCAGTGCGGCGACCTTTTGTGCCGAACGCTGGTTTTCCAGGTAACTGCGCAGGGTTGCCATGAACTCCGTTCCGTTGAGCCGGTCATGCTCGATCACCGGGCCCAGCAACCGCTGCACGAGCTCCGCTCCGTCCCGATGGCCGCCAATCCCAAACCACGGAGCATCCTCTGAGTATCCAACCAGCCGCACGCCCCGCGCGATCGCCTGACCCAGTGCCCACAGGGATTCGCGCAATCCGCGCTGGATCGCATCAACACCCACGGGCGTACTCAGTCCCATGGGCAGCGAGGCGTCGAAGACGTGCAGCAGCAAGTCTTCCGGGCATTCTTCGGAGACCATCAAATGCAATTTTCCCTCGCCCACCACGCAGAGGCTGTTGATGCCGTGGCGCCAAAGCGCGCGGTGAACCTGGGGCAAACCCACCTCCGCCTGGGCAGGGACCGAAACCAACCGCAGGTCGCCGCGCGGAAAGCCGAATTCCTCAAGGCGGCGGGCGGCCTCGGCGGCCCCAATGCGCCCTTCAAAGGACTGCAGCAGGAATTCACCGCCGGAGCGGTAGCGGCTTTCCATCGCAAGGGCCGAACGCGAAAGGCCCAACCCCAGTACGGTGGCCGAGTGCAACAAGACCACCCCGTCCGGCCGCATTTGGTCGTCGGGCAAGATGACCAGCAGCGCATGGGGATGGGTGGGAATTTCCATGATCAGCATGGACTCCGCCCCGTCGGCGCTCCACAGGAAGTGTCGGGTTTCCGCCGTGGATTCCGAGCCGACCCTCCTCACCCGCGCCAGCACGTCCTGGGGCAGGGCGGCGTCTCCGGGTTGCCACGGATGCAGGCACCGGTCATCAACCACGTAGAGCCTCGCGCGGATTTCCTTGCCGATCGCCGTCAACAGCTGGGTCCAGGTCTCCCCGGGCGTTGTCGCCTTGCGCAGCAGGTCGTAGATGCGGGCGGTTTGCTTGATCCGCCGCGACTCCTCGAGCAGGCTCGCCTCGGCAATTGACCGCGAAATGGCCATGAAGGGCAACGGGTAGGGAACGGAAATCAAGGGCAGCGGAAGTGCATCGCAGGTCGCGAGGAATTGATCGGACAAATCCGGGGCATGCATCTTCTCGCCCACCGCCAAGGCGACCGCGCCGGCCGCCACCAGCGAGCGGGCCAAATGGACCTGCGCCTCGGGTTCGGCCGGGATCGAGAGCCCGTTGGTCATCAGTAGCACGCCGGGCGAGACCCACTCCCAGAGTTGGGGAAGGTCCGAGGTATGGGACCAGGTAATGGGATGCCCCAACCCGTCGGCGCCGGCGAGCAGCCGCAGACCAAGCTGCGGCTCGTCCAGCAATTCCTTGACTGTCATGGCCATTGAACGTTTCCCTTTCACACATTCAGGCATCCAACGCATTTCCGCCGGGCACTCGTCAATCAAACGCGACCATTCATACAAATGTCTAGAGCGAGTCTGCGATAGTTGACAGTTGTCGATTGTCGCAGTGATGACGATCACCAATGATTGGATTACACCAAAAGCCAGCCCGGATTTCCCGGGCACCTAGAGAGAAAAGAGCCCGCAATGAGCACCTCCGTTCGCCTCATTGACGATGCGCCATTAACCCGGTTCCACAAGAAGTTGACCGTGTTTTCCTCCGGCGGACCCTTCATAGACGGCTACGCGCTGTCCATCATTGGCATCGCCCTAATCACCATGACCCCGGCCCTGGACCTGGGGCCCAAGGAAATCGGCATGGTCGGCGCAGCCAGCCTGGTTGGCATCTTCTTCGGCGGCGGCGTCTTCGGCTGGGTGACGGACAAGGTCGGCCGGCACACGATGTACATCCTGGACCTGATCGCCCTGGCGGTCTTCTCCATCCTCAGCGCCTTCTCCACGGACATCTGGCAGCTGGTGCTCTGGCGTTTCCTGCTCGGCGTTGCCATCGGCGCCGACTACCCGATTGCCACGTCGCTGTTGGCCGAGTTCCTTCCCCGGAAGCACCGCGGCCGGCTCCTGGGTGCCACCTTCGTGGTCTGGGCCGTGGGCGCGGCGGCCGCATTCGCCGTTGGGTACGCCATGCGCGGCGTCGGGCCTGACGCCTGGCGCTGGATGCTTGCCAGCCCGGCCATCTTCGCCATCATCACCCTGCTCTTCCGGCTGGGCACCCCCGAATCCCCGCGCTGGCTGCTCTCCCGCGGCCGGGTCGACGAGGCACGCACCGTCATCAAGAAGGTCTACGGCAACGAGTACGACGTCGATTCGCTTGGCGAGGACGAGGACACCGGCAAACGCGCAGCCACGTTCACCGACATCTTCAACAAGAAGTTCTGGCGCCGCACCCTCTTCGTCTCGATTTTCTGGACCGCCCAGGTCATCCCCCTCTTCGCGGTCTACACCTTCGCCCCGGAGCTGCTCGCCTCCTTCGGCCTGGACGGGGATGCCAACCTATACGGCGGGTCGCTGCTGATTTCCCTGCTCTTCGTCGTCGGCGGTATCCCGGGCCTGTGGCTGGTCGAGCGCATCGGACGGCGCAAGCTGCTGCTGTGGACCTTCGGCATCATCGTCCTGGCCCTGGCCGCCCCCGCCTTCATCCCCGGCGTTGGCCCCAAGACCCTGTTCACCGCCCTGGCGATCTTCGCCCTGGCCTCCGGGGCCTCCAGCTTCCTCGAGGTTGTCTACCCCAACGAGCTTTTCCCCACCGAGATCCGTGCCACCGCCGTCGGCTTCGGCACCGCGATCAGCCGGGTGGGCTCGGCGGCAAGCACCTACCTCATGCCGGTTGCAATCATCAGCTTCGGTGCTTCCGGCGCCCTGTTGATAGGCGCCGGGATCTCCCTGGTGGGACTCATCGCCACCTTCATCCTGGCCCCCGAAACGGCCAACCGCTCCCTGGCCGACATCTCAGGGGACGGCAACAAGAAAAGCACCAAGCCCAACGGCAAGACCGCAGAAACGACAGTCAAAGGAACCCTCGTATGAGCAAGCACCAGCCCATCGGCCCCGTCGAGGCCACCAAGGTCCCCCGGTTCGCCGGGCTTGGAACCTTCGCCCGCCTCCCGCAGATCGATGCCGTCCCCGACTACGACATCGCAGTGCTCGGCGTGCCCTTCGACGGCGGAACCTCTTTCCGCCCGGGCGCCCGGTTCGGGCCGGCCGCGGTACGCGAGGCCTCCCGCCTGCTGCGCCCCGGCTACCACGTCGAGCTGGACGTCACCCCTGTTGAGGCGGTCCAGGTCGTGGATGCCGGAGACGTGGCATGCACGCCGTACGACATCGGCAAGGCCGTTGAGCAGATCGAGGAACAGGCCCTGCCGCTGCTGGCCAAGGACAAGCGGGTCATCGCCATAGGCGGGGACCACACCATTGCCCTGCCGATGCTTCGGGCGGTCAACAAGATCCACGGACCGGTCGCGCTGCTGCACTTCGATGCGCACCTGGATACCTGGGACACCTACTTCGACGAGCCGATCACCCACGGCACGATGTTCCGCAGGGCCTTCGAGGAAGGCCTGCTGATCGAGGACAAGTCGATGCACGTGGGCATCCGCGGCCCGGTCTACGACCAGGACGACTTCCTGCGCGACCACGAGTTCGGCTTCCAGATCATTCGCTCCACTGACATCGACGAGATCGGGGTCCAGGCGGCGATCGCGAAGGTGCGCGAGCGCCTGGGCGACACCCCTGTCTACCTCTCGGTGGACATCGATGTGCTGGATCCGGCCTTCGCACCGGGCACCGGCACCCCGGAAATGGGCGGCCTGCACTCCCGGGAACTGCTCCGCCTGTTGCGGGGGCTCAACGGCATCAACATCGTCGGCGCAGACGTGGTGGAGGTCGCCCCGGCCTACGACCACGCGGACATCACCTCGCTGGCTGCGGCCACCGTGGTCTTCGACATGATGGGCCTGATGGTCAACTCCGGCAACCTCCGTGGCTCCGAAGCCGAACACGTTCTTGAAGGAGCCTCGGCCTAAGGCTGCACAAACCGGTCCCCCACCCCACGAGGCCCGGCCAGCGATCCGATCGCTGGCCGGGCCGCTGCCGCGTGCGAAGCATCAATCCGTCGGCCCTACGGCCCGCCGTGCCACAGGACGCCGGGGCCCGCCCAAAGGTACACGGGGTCCCTTCGGCATTCGGTTCCGCGCCGGGGCTTGGAACAGCATCGGCCAATTGGCGTTCCCCATGCGTTTTGGAATCAAGTGCATGTGCAGTCGAAAAGGTCGTCGGCCCTCCCGGAGCGCGGCCCCGATTCCACCTTCCCGACAAAGTGCATTTCTTTTTTCGACGGGGCCGAGAGCGCATTCGGTGATGCAAGACCTCGCGATATTCGATCCCCATGAAAATGCCTCGCCCCCAACGGGTCTTCTCTCGGGCGAGGACCGAAGGGGCAGGCAGACAGCGACGAAAATGGGTGCGGATCCCAACGGAATCCGCACCCATTCACTTCATCTTTCCGATGCAGTCACCGTCCACTCGAACGGAACTGCGCTTCACCAACTAGGTTGAAGCCGACATTGGGCAAGGAGCCTAGCTGTCGTCGCCTCCGAAGCCGCCCTGTCGGGATTCTCCGCCAAACTCGGACTGCTCTTCGCTGCTACCGGAATTGCCATACTGACCTTCCGAGGAACCGCTCGAATCCTGGCCGCCACCGAAACCACCGGACTGCTCTTCGCTGCTACCCGAGTTGCCGTACTGGCCTTCCGAGGAACCGCTCGAATCCTGGCCGCCACCGAAACCGCCCGACTGCTCTTCGCTGCTACCGGAGTTGCCGTACTGGCCTTCCGAAGATTCACCGGAGCCCTGGTCGTTGCCGAAGTTGCCTGAATCGGCTTCCCCGCCCATCAGGTTCTGCTCTTCGTTGTCTCCTTGGTTTCCGAACTGTTCGGAGTTGTATTCATCTGACATGATTTTCTCCTTGCGGTCTTCGACCCCTGTTCTAGCGGGATGACATGACCCAATGTAACGACCACATAACAACGCCGCAAGTCTTTTCCCACGCCACGCCGTAAGTTCTTCAATTTACTTAAAACCGTACATCGTGTGTGCTGAACGGCGAGATCCGGTGCTAGTCGGCACGACTGCACGATGAATGGATGCTTCCACGGAGGGCTCTGTGCGCTCTCTCCTGCCGGTTGCAGGATGAGTAGGTGCACGATCTAAAACCCCCACCTCAGAGACGCTATTTTGGTATGACTACGAGGCCCTGCCAAGAAAATTTCACTTCTCGGGTCTCCGGACTTGTGGATGCGTTCACTGTGCCTGCCAGCACCCGCACCCGTCACCCACTGAGCCAACTTATTAGCCGGTATAGCGAATTAATCCTTTGCCCTACACGATCAACGTCCCTCGCTCCGTACTACGTGAATATTTTCTCAACCCGTTGGCGGTGAAGGAGGCTTGAAAAATCTCGACCAGGCACTCGCTGGGCACCAGATCGACGTCGTGGCTTCATTCGTTGCTCACCATCGTTTTGCCCGTCGTTTACCTGCGCGACTGGCTCGGTCCATCTGGTCAACGGCATTGGCGCGTTGCCGTTTTGGCACCAGTCCCACGACGGTATCGAAACCATTTCCATGGCCGCAAGGGTCCCGTAGACTCGGCGGCCAGCGACGCCACCATGAAGCGGCCAACCGAGGGGCCGATCCGGAAATCTCCAAGGAGCAAACCATGGACTCGATATGGCTCGATCCCCGGCCGCAAATCGAAACTGACACCTTCGTCCCCGGCGAACACTATGACGTTGTTGTGGCAGGGGCCGGGCTGACAGGATTGGTCAGCGCCCTGTTGCTGAGTCGCGCCGGCATGCGGGTCGCGGTCCTCGAATCCCGGTTCGTGGGAGCGGGTACCACCGGCCACACCACGGCCAAGGCCAGCCTCCTCCAAGGCACCGTCCTGCAGGAAGTACGCAGGAACTTTCCTGCCGAAGTAGCCCATGCCTACGTCGAAGGCAATCTCGAGGGGCTGGCCTGGCTCCGGAGTTACCTGGATGAACACGACGTCGAGCACCAAACCCGCGATGCGTTCACCTACGTACTGGGGGAAGCCGGCCTCGGGACGCTCGAGGCGGAGGCGGTCGCCAGCCACGAGGCCGGCCTCGACGTTCGCTTGCTCGAGAACCCCGAAATCGGCCTGCCCTTTCCTGTCGCCGGGGCACTGACCTTGTCCGGCCAGACGCAATTCGACCCCGTGGCCGTTTTGGTCGCGCTCTGCGCCGACCTGCGCGGCCGCGGAGTCGCGATCTTCGAGGACGCACGCCTAACGGGGGCCGGCGTTGCGGCACCGCTGGAACTCACCACCAGCCGTGGAACCCTGGGCGCCGACAACCTCATCCTGGCCACCGGCACGCCGGTCCTCGATCGAGGCGGATACTTCGCGAAGCTGGAACCTTCCCGCTCGTACCTCTCCGCCTACATGGCACGCCCGGGCGCCGAAGCCTTTCCCGAGGGCATGTACCTCTCGGCCGATGAGCCCGGACGCTCCCTGCGCACCGCAACCCACCTCGGCAGGCAGGTGCTGCTGGTGGGAGGAAACGGCCACCCGGTGGGCACCGGGTCACCGAGCCGGTCGGCACTCGAGCTGGATCGCTGGGCCCGGGAGCACTTTTCCGTCGCCGAACGCACACACGCCTGGTCCGCCCAGGACTATCGTTCGGTCAACGCCGTGCCCTTCGTGGGACGGATGCCGCGCGGAGGCGGACGGATCCACGTCGCCACCGGATTCAACAAATGGGGCATGACCAATGCGGTGGCCGCCGCACTGCGCCTTGCCGCGTCCATCCTGGGCGGCGAAAGCCCCTGGGGAGCGGTGCTGGGCCACCGTGCCTCCGGTGCCGCGGCGCTGGCAGAAGCCGGGAAGTTCAACGCCGGAGTGGCCAAGGGACTGGTCACCGGGTGGGCGCACGCGCTGACCGAGAACGCCCCGCACAGTGGCCAGGAAGTACCCTCAACTGGCACGGCAGGACAACCTGCCGCCGGGGATCCGGAGGGCCATGTGGTGCACGAGGGCCTGCACCCCGTAGCGGTCTCCACCGTTCAGGGGCGCACCTGCCGCGTCTCGGCAGTGTGCACCCATCTGGGCGGCATCCTCACCTGGAACGACGAGGAACTTTCCTGGGACTGCCCGTTGCATGGTTCGCGGTTCACCCCCGAGGGCACCGTGATCGAGGGACCTGCGACCAACGACCTCAAGGCCATGGACCACGAGGAGTCCCAGTAGCCCAGGGACCAGCCCATTCTCTGGCCAGCCGCGTCCCGCGGTGCTTGACTGGGACCATGAGAGCTATCTGGACCGGATCCATCGCCTTCGGGCTGGTCAACGTGCCGGTCAAGGCCTACGGGGCAACCAGCGACCACGACGTCTCACTGCACCAGGTGCACGATGCCGACGGCGGACGGATCCGCTACCAGCGCAGCTGCGAGGTGTGCGGAAAGAAGATCCCCTACGAGCGCATCAACAAGGCCTTCGACGACGGAGAACGGACCGTGGTGCTCACCGACGAGGAAATGGAATCCCTGCCGGCGGAAAAAAGCCGTGAGATCGAGGTGGTGCAATTTGTGCCCAGCGAGCAGATCGATCCCATCATGCTCGAGCGCAGCTACTATCTTGTCCCCGATTCGAAATCTCCCAAGGCCTACGCACTGCTGCGCCGCACCCTGGAGGAAACTGACCTAACGGCAGTGGTGAAATTTGCGCTGCGGCAAAAGACCCGCCTCGGCGCCATGAGGGTCCGCGGGGACGTGCTGGTGCTCCAGGGCCTGCTCTGGGCCGACGAGGTGCGGGAGGCCGACTTCCCCGAGGCCCGGACCAACAGCAAGATTTCCGCGCAGGAACTCAAGATGTCGGCAACGCTCGTCAAGGAATACAGCACCGACTTCTCCCCCGGGGAATTCGAGGACGACTACCAGGTCCAGTTGCGCACGCTGATCGAGGAAAAGCTCAAGAAGGGCGATTCCCTGGACACCGAGGAAACCTTCGGCGCCACCGGCACCGACGCGGAAACCACGGAGTCCGGGGACGTGATCGACTTGTTGGAGGCGTTGAAGCGCAGCATTGCCCGCAAGTCGGGGTCGGCGAAGCCCGACACCCCGGCGCGCCGAAGCGGCGACGCAGCGAAGGAAGCGACACCGAAAAAGACGCCCGCCAAGAAGACGGCTGCAGCAAAAAAGAAGCCGGCCGCAACCACAACCGAGACATCCGCCAAGGCAGGGACGGCGGGCAGGAAGACTGCCTCGAAATCCCGCAAGGGCGCCTAGATGCACCACGGACTCGACCACGTCGAGCCGGGCACCGGGGGCATCCGCCGCAGGGTCGCAGGACGCGGATTCAGCTACCACAGCGCCAACGGGCGGCACATCCGTTCACCGCGGCTGCTCGAGCGCATCCGGGAACTGGCCATCCCCCCGGCCTGGACCGACGTGTGGATCTCCTCCGCCCCGGAAGCACACATCCTGGCAACCGGCGTGGATGCCGCGGGACGCACCCAATACATCTACCATCCGCGCTGGCGCGAGGAGCGGGAGAACGAAAAGTATCTTCGCTCCCAGGCTTTTGCCCAGCGACTGCCGGCAATCCGCCGCCGGGTCACCCGTGACCTCAGGCAAACCCTCGATCCCCGACGCCGGGCCCTGGCGGCGGCCGTGCGGCTGATGGACCGGGCGGCACTGCGCGTGGGCGGCGCCGCCTATGCCCGCGAGAACGGTTCCTTTGGCGCCACCACCCTGCTCAAGCGCCACGTGGAATGTTCCCGCGCTTCGGTGCACCTGAAGTTCGCGGGCAAGTCCGACGGCACCTGGCACGTGTCGGTGGACGACGCGTTGCTGGCCGGCTATTTCACCTCCCTGCCCCGCACCCCGCGTTCCGGCCCGGCCATCTGCCATCCGATTCCCGACGGGCGCAGGAAGCGCTGGACCGGGGTCAACGACACCGAGGTCAACGAATACCTTGGCGAGATCGCCGGCCAGGGTTTCACGGCCAAGGATTTTCGCACCTGGCAGGGCACCGCTGTTGCCGCCCTGTCGTTGTCCCGTTCCCTGCGTGCCGGAGTGACATCCCCCGAGGCAGTGACCATGGCCGTCCACGAGGCCGCCAACTGGCTTCACAACACCCCGGAGATAGCGCGGGATTCCTATGTTGATCCGCGGGTCATCGACCTATTCGAGCAGGGCAAGGTCGCCGATCTTCGGCGGCAACCCGACCGCGCGGTGCTCGCCCTGCTGCTGCCGCCCGGGGCCAAGCAAGGTCGATGAATTACGGGGCGGCAAGCCCCGGACCCGCAGCCGGACGCGGCGCCGCCTGCCCTCCGCAGCCTCGTGGCGGCCGGAAAGAGGTCGACATATCCTCGACGTCATTCCGGCCAAGGTACGCACCCCGCACCCGCGCGTGTCGAATTGCTTGTTTTTGCCGACGAGTCTTGTGCATAATCAATTTATCGATCGACTGGCGGTGAATTCCGTCGGTCGCACGTGGTTTCTCCAGACCCGGGAAACACGTCATCCGTTTCACCTTTTCGGTACTTCGAGGATCGGGCCCATGACAACCCAAGATTTGCTTGCACAGTCGCCGCGAGGGAACCAACGGCCCGCGGCCATCACTCTTTCGGCACAACGGCACCACGCCCCGCCGGTGACCTGCGGAACCTGCAGGAGCGCCGAGTACCTGGTCTTTGAACAGGTCAAGCCGGTGCCGCGGCGGGGCTCGGCCCCCGCTGCATGGGACGTGGAATGTTGGTGCGGCCAATGCGAGGAATACCAAGGATTTCGCACCACGACGCCACCGAACATGCCGCATTCCATCCTGCAGCGCGGCTACGGAACCGGAGGCTGGCCGGTCGGCGCCTAGCGCCCGACATGGGAGTGGATTGCCTCGCCGGCAAGGTACCCCACGACCTCGGTGTCCAGCGCGCGCAACTTATGGTTGGGCGTTGTCGCCGCCTGCGAGAGTATCCCGGGCGGCGCTGTTGGCCTATGACCGCGCCCACCGCCAAGTCGATGAGAAGAACCACGACCATGAAGCCACCGACGAAAGGCAAGTCAATGCACGAGCTGGACCTGATCCGGGCGGCCGCGGAGGACGTTGCGGCCGCCCGCTCACTGCTGAAACAACGCCTCGAGACACTCGATGCCATCACCCGCAGTGCCCTGGAGCGCGGTGTCCCGGCCGCCGAGGTCGCGGCGGCGGGCGAATCGTCCCTGGCCAGTGCCTGAGCCGGGACCGGCCACCGGCGCGGGTCAGGCCCGGTCGGTGGCCTGTGCGTGGCCCGACTCGCGGGCGCAGTGGGCGCAGCAGTACATCCCTGTGTCGCTTTCCAGGCCATGTCCCAGGATCCGGCAGCCGCAGTGGGCGCAGGCCGGGGCCATCATGTGGATGGCGCACTCGAAGCTGTCAAAGGTCCGGGTCTCCCCTCCGCGGGTCAGCGTGAAGGTCTTGTCGTAGTCGTTGCCGCACATGTCGCAGGTCGCCATGATTCCTCCTTGGTTGAGTGGTTGGTTGATTGGTTGGTTCCCCGGGTGCGGTGGCGGGGGCATTCCCCCGCCACCGCACCCGGTCAGGACCGTTCCCCCGGATTGCGGGACCCGGTGACCGGGTAGCCCGTCGCAGTGCCCGTCGGGCGGGACGCGGTGGATTCCTCCGTGGAGTCGCCGCGCCCTTCCATTGGCTGGCCGGCTTCGCCGGAGGCTTCCTCCTTGAGCGACTCGGCCGAAGCCTGCGCCGAGGCCTTCACGTTTTCCACGGTCTCCCGCACCGGTTCCTTGAGGTCCTCGGCAACCTGCCGGGCCGCGTCACCGAGTTCCGCGGTCACCGGCTCGGCCCGTTCCTTGAGCGTGTGGACCATCTCCCGTTCCTTCTCGCTGCCCGGGAAGATGCCGCCCAGCAACATGCCCGCCCCGAAGGCGATCATTCCGGCGGCCAGGGGGTTTCCGCGGGTCCGCTCCGCGATGCGCTCCGGTGCATCGTGCAGGGCATCGCCGGGCCCGTCCGCGGGCCCGTCCGCGGGCCCGCCGGTCTTGCTGTCCGATAACTCCACCGGCCCCATGACGGACTCCCGGACACGGTGCAGGGCCTCCTTGGTCCGCCGGTTCTGCCGCCGCGCCATGCCGGAGGGCGAGACCCTGTCGGCAATGGCGTCCACGTCCTCGCGAAGGTCCAGGCGGGTTGTCTCGATGTCGTTGCGGATGGCGTCTGGGTCGCGGTTCATGGTGTGTCCTCCTTGGAGTTGAAAGTCCGGGGTATTTCCTTGATGGTTTCGCCGGTCTGCTGCAGGCCTTCAACGTCCCTGAACTGTTTCCTGCCGGCGACGAACAAGACGGCCGCGATGATTGCCCAAAGGGCGGCGATCACCAGTGCGGCATAGCCGAGGCCGATCCAGTTTGCCAGGCCTGCCACGGCGGCCAGGGAAAGGAAGAGCAGCACGAAGTGCCCGGCCACGCCGGCGCCCGCGTACATTCCCGCTCCCTTGCCCGCCGTGCGGGCGGTCGCGCGGAGTTCGGCCTTGGCCAGCTCGACTTCCTGGCTCACGAGAGCCGACACGTTTCGGCTCAGCTCGGAAAAAAGCTCGCCGAGGGAGGCGCCGGATGTCTCGGTGGTCCCGTCATTGCGCGGGGGTGCCGTGGCGCGGTGTGTTCCGGTGTGTGTGGAATGCTCGCTCATGATCCACCAAATCCCTGTTCCGCTCGAAGGCCCGCCGGGGGCGGGTAGTCAAGGCCCGGATTGTTCCCGGTTCCGCCGACGCCGCCGGCCCCCACCGTCTGGTTCACCGTGGGCGGCATGGGGGTGGCCGGACGCGGTTCGGTCCCGGGGACGCCGCGGGATGTTGACACGGTGTCCGCGCCGAGGCGCGCGGCCGTCCCGTCGCCTGCATTGCGGGTCATGCGGCCCGCCAGCAGGCCCGCGCCGAGGGCGAGTCCCAAAAACGTGCCCGGGCGTTGCCGGGCAAAGCGCTTGGCTTCGTCCAACAGGTCGCCGGGCTCGCGCTCGTCCAGCCAGTCGGCCGCGTTTCCGCTGTACACGGCGGCGCGTTCGACGAGGCTCGAGGCGACCCCCTCGGAGCCCGGGTCCTCGAGCATCCAGGCGAATTCCTCGCTGATCTGGCGCAGGGTGACGGCGAGCCGGTGCTGCTGGGTCGAGGCCTGGTCACGGACGTCGTCGCCCAGGTCGGCTAGCAGGCCGGCCCCCTGAGCCTTGACGTCACGGGCCACCTGCCTCGCCTCGCTGCGCGCCGTCTCGCCCAGGTGCCCGGCGGCCTCCTTGCCCCCGTCGGCCGGGCCGCCGGACCCGTTCCGGGTTTCCATGGTTTCCGGGGCGCTGGAAGGTCCGACGCCTGGCGGCGCGGTCTCGGTGGTCGCCCGCGGGGCCGGCTCGGTGCGCGGGTCGCCGACTGAGTCCGGTGGCGCCTGCGGCGTGGACGGTCCGCGCAAGGGTGACTCGGGCGGGTAATTGGTGTGGAAATCGTTCTCGCTCATGGTATTCCTCCCGGTGGTCGTGGCCTTGGGTGCGATGTCTACCTTGGAAGTTGCGAAGCCCGGCGGCTTTGTCGGGGCGCGCCGAAATGCTTCGCGCCGATGCCGTTGTCTTCAGCGTCGATGCGATTGCGTGTTGGTGTTGTCCGTGGCCGGCAATCCGGTCGAATGCCGATGCGCCTCGCAGGCGCCCAGCCATCCCGGCTGCCCCATGGGGTCCGCCACGAAGTGGTCCTCCCCGGGGTCTGCGGGGAACCCTGTGCTTAAGAGCAAACCAAGACTCGGGCACGGGCACAAGGGTTTTGACATGGCCGAGGCGAAACGGTTCGGCCGCGCGGCGAGTCGCCTGCAGCCCGCCGCGTGGTCGCGGTTTCCGGGAGGGTACGGGCCGGGACGGAAGGCGCGTTGGTCCGCCGCGCGAAGGGAAGACCAGCCCGGTTCGCGGCAGGGGCAAGGCCGCTAGCGCGCGGAGCGGCGCTCCCGGGCCAGGCGCCAGGCACCGATGCCGATGTTCGACAGCGCATCGATCCCCCACAGCGCGGCGATGACGACCACTCCCCAGAACGGCAGCCAGGGCTGTTGCCAGTCGGTGAGCCACACCAGGGCCACCGCAACCAGGGCCTGGACCACTCCCCAGATCATCTGGGTGCGCGGGCGCCAGGACAGGACGTTGAAGAACTTGCGGATGCCCTTGGCCTCGCGCGCCTCGGCGCCCAGGGTCTTGGCAAGGGTCGGGCCCAGGCCGCGGGGCTCCACCAGCCTGGCGGTTTCGGGCACCGTGCCTTCCTCGACGTAGTCGGCCAGGGAGCCGGAACGGCCAAAGACCTCCAGGACCGTGCGCAGCTTGTCGACCGACCCGCTGCCGCCCAATGCCTCGTTTAGCTGGGTGATCACGTCCTGGCCGATGCCGTATTCGGACAGCTGGGCGATGGATTCAAGATCCGGCGCGAGCCATTCGCGGGTGAGGAACTCGGAGACCTCGGCCGCCTGGGTGCCGGGAACCGTATCCAGCACCGGTTGGGCGGCAACCGACCAGCCGTGCCCGAAGCCCGGGTAGCCGTGGAGCTTGCGGCTCTGGCCCTCGAACCAGAAGACCATGGAAAAGCGCGGGCCAAGCCGGGAAAGCATGATGGCCGGGAAGGCCGATTTCGAGAGCATGATCTCGGGCATGTAGCCATCGTGCACAGCCACGTCTCCGTGTTCGGTGGAAAAGTGGTGCCAGGCGGTCTTGGTGGCCCCGGCGAAGAGCGCCACCTCGGATTCCCTGAAGGAACCGAGCAGCACCGAGCGCCCGCCGGTCGGGTGCTCGAGCGCCTCGTCGCCGACCGGCTCCCCGCTCTCGGCGTCAACGCCGTCGAAGTCTGCCCAGCGCGCGCCGGTCCCCCGCTTCAGGGCGATGGCAAATCCCTCGATCTGCTGCCCGAAGGAAATCTCCCCGTTTTCGTCGGCCATGACGATGAACCCCTCGGGGTTCACCGCCACCACCATCTCGATGACCGAGTGCTCGCCCCAGGAAACCGGCTCGGCCAGCAGGGATATGCTGTGGCGGGCACGCAGGGTTTCCTCGATGCGCCGGTGGGACTGGATCCCGGTGGGCTCATCAAAGATCAGGGCCATGGAGGCGATCAGCCAGGCCGGCTGCCCGCCTCCCTGGTTTTCCCGGGGGCTACTTGCCAAGGAACTTCTCAAACCCCTTCGGCAGGTTCAGTTCCGACGGGTCGAAGTCCTTGGGCCCGGCGCCGAAGGCAGCCCCGGCGGGGGTCTTGGCCTTGTTGGCCTCGGCTGCGGCAAGCTGCGCGGCCTTGGCCGGGTTGCCGAACTTCGCCGGCTTCTTCTTCCCGCCCTTGGCGCCCTTCTTGGCGCCGCCGCGGCCGCCGGGCATGCCCGGGATGGCTCCGCCGGAGGCGAGCTTCTTCATCATCTTCTGTGCCTCGCCGAAGCGCTCGAGCATCGAGTTGACCTCGGAGACGTGCACGCCCGAGCCCTTGGCGATGCGGGCGCGGCGCGAGCCGTTGATGATCTTCGGCGCCACGCGCTCGTGCGGGGTCATCGAGCGGACGATGGCCTCGATGCGGTCCATCTGCGACTCGTCGAACTGCTCGAGCTGCTGGCGGGAGATCTGCGATCCGGGCATCATGCCCAGGATCTTCTTCATCGAGCCCATCTTGCGGATCTGGGCCATCTGGGCCAGGAAGTCATCGAGGGTGAAGTCCTCGCGGTCGGCGAACTTCTTCGCCATCCGCTCGGCTTCGCCCTTGTCCCAGTTCTGCTCGGCCTGCTCGATCAGGGTGAGGATGTCGCCCATGTCCAGGATGCGGGAGGCCATGCGGTCCGGGTGGAAGATCTCGAAGTCGTCGAGGTTCTCGCCGGTGGAGGCGTACATGACCGGCTTGCCGGTCACCGAGGCCACCGACAGGGCGGCACCGCCGCGGGCATCGCCGTCGAGCTTGGTGAGCACCACGCCGGTCACCCCGACGCCGTCGTTGAAGGCCTGGGCGGTGTTGACCGCGTCCTGGCCGATCATCGCATCGATGACGAAGAGGACCTCGTCGGGGTTCACGGCCGCGCGGATGTCCGCGGCCTGCTGCATCATCTCGGCGTCGATGCCCAGGCGTCCGGCGGTGTCGACGATGACCACGTCGTGGAGCTTGGTGCGGGCCTCGGCGACGCCGTCGCGGGCAACCGCCACCGGGTCCCCGGTGGATGCCTCGAATTCGGAGGAAACGCCCGGGTGCGGCGCATACACCGGCACGCCGGCGCGTTCGCCGTTGACCTGCAGCTGCTTGACGGCGTTGGGGCGCTGGAGGTCGCAGGCCACCAGCAGCGGGGTGTGCCCCTGGGCCTTGAGGTGCTTGGCCAGCTTTCCGGCCAGGGTGGTCTTGCCGGCGCCCTGCAAGCCCGCGAGCATGATCACGGTCGGCGGGTTCTTGGCCAGGTTCAGCCGGCGGGTTTCCCCGCCCAGGATGGCCACGAGTTCCTCGTTGACGATCTTGACGATCTGCTGGCCCGGGTTCAGCGAGGCCGAGACCTCCTCGCCCAGGGCGCGTTCCTTGACGTGGGCGACGAAGGCGCGGACCACGGTGACGGCGACGTCGGCGTCCAGCAGGGCACGGCGGATCTCACGTACGGTGCCGTCGATATCGGCCTCGGTAAGCCGTCCCTTGCCGCGGAGGTTCTTGAAGGTGGATGTCAGGCGGTCGGAGAGTGAATTGAACACGTGCCGTGCACTTCTTTCGTTGTGGGATTCAGGCGCGGTCTAACCCGCTGGACTCAACATCCAAGATTACCAACAACACGCCCCTGATTTCTCAACACGTGGCAGTCTTGGATATGTGAACCCTGATTCAAGCTCCCAGACCGGCACCCACGTAACCACATTGTTGATCCTCGGAGCATCCGGGGACCTGACCGGAAGGCTCCTGCTTCCGGGCCTGGCCAGGCTCATTGGCTCGGGCCGCGCCTCCGGGCTGAACCTGGCCGGCGCCGGCGGCCCCGGCTATTCGCAGGAGAAATGGCAGCAGCGGGTCAACGAGGTCTGCGAAACCGCGAAGCGCCACGCAACCGAGTCCGGCGGCGCCGAACTCGACACCATCGCCGGCAACACCCGCTTCACCGAACTCGACGTCACAAAACCCGGCGAACTGGCCCAGCTGGTGAAATCCCTGCCGGGCCCGGTGGCCCTCTACTTCGCCCTCCCCCCGGCCGTGAGCCAGCGGGCCTGCGAGGTTTTGGAGCCCGGGGAGCTTCCCGAGACCACGCTGCTGGTCATGGAAAAGCCGTTTGGCTCCAACCAGAAATCCGCGCAGGAACTGAACCGGACGCTGATCCGCCTGGTCCCGGAGGAGAACATCCACCGGGTGGACCACTTCCTGGGCAAGGGCACGGTGTTCAACATCCTGGGCCTGCGCTTCGCCAACCACCTGCTCGAGCCACTGTTCACCGGGGAACATGTGGAGAAGATGGAGATCTTCTACGACGAGGAACTCGCCCTGGAGGACCGGGCCGGGTACTACGACGGCGCCGGGGCGCTGCGCGACATGATCCAGTCGCACCTATTGCAGATCCTGGGCCTGCTGACCATGAACGCGCCGGCGACGCTGAAGGAACGCGACGTGCGCGACCACCTCGGCTCGGTGATCCGTGCCACCGCCCTTGCGGGAAACGCCGCGGATTCCACGCGCCGGGCCCGCTACACCGCCGGCACCTCCAAGGGACGGCCGGTGCCCGACTACGCGTCCGAGAAGGGCGTGGAGCCGGCGCTGAAGACCGAAACGCTGGCCGAGGTCACCCTGAACATCAACAACTCGCGCTGGGCCGGGGTCCCGTTCATCCTGCGCGCCGGCAAGGCACTGGGCACCGCAAGGAAGGAAGCGATCATCACCTTCCGCCCGGTCTCGCACCTGCCCACCGGATTCAAGGGCACCGACAAGCCCACGAAGCTGCGGATCGGCTTCGGCCCCGACACCCTGTCACTCGACCTGGACGTGAACGGCCCGGGCGACCTGTACACGCTGGACCGCGTCACGCTCGCCGCGGAGCTGAACTCCCCGGACCTGCTGCCCTACGGCGAGGTGCTCCTCGGCGTGCTCTCCGGGGATCCCACACTGTCGGTGCGCGGGGACACCGCGGAGGAATGCTGGCGGATCGTTGACCCGATCCTCACGGCCTGGGCCGATGACGAGGTTCCGCTGGACGAGTACGCCGCGGGCGGCAACGGCCCGGCGAACTGGGACACGAACTGCACCCTGCCGCCGGCACTGGCGCGGGGATAACACGCCACAGCGCCCAAGCACGCCGGCACGGATTCCATGGTGAAACCCGTGCCGGCGCTTGCCGCGAAAGCATTTAGCCCAGGTCGTTACGCACGACCGCTCCCTGGGCGATCACGACGCGCACTTCGCTCAGCGCCTTGGCGGTTTCCAGCGGGTTGCGATCCAGCACCACCACGTCGGCCACGCCGTTGCGGACCAGGCGCCCCACACCTTTGCCCTCCACGCCAAGCAGCCTGGCCGGGGCGGTCGTGATCGACCGGAGGGCCGTCAAGTTGCCCAGCCCGGCCTCGGCCAGGGCGTTGGCCTCGTCGCCGATCGGGGTGACATCGGTGCCGAAGGAGTCGGTGCCGCCGATGACGGTCACTCCCAGTTCGCTGGCGGCGCGGGCGGCAGCTGCCAAGACCGGCCCGTATTCGCGGCCGCGCTCGGCCAGCACAGGGTTGCCGGAGTTGGCCATGCCGGTGATTCCGAAGAGGGTCGGGGTGAAGTACGTGCCCCGCCCGGCCATGTTCCCCAGGGTCTGCTCGTCCACAAACACGCCGTGCTCGATGCTCTTCACGCCTGCGGCCACGGCGCCGGCGATGCCCTTGGCGCTGTAGCCGTGGCACAGCACCCCGGCGCCCTTGGCGGCGTGCACGATTGCGGAGAGCTGTTCCTTGTCGTAGACCAGCTCCAGCGGGTCCTGCTCGGGGATTCCGGCGCGAGGGTTGGCACGGGTCTTGATCACGGTGGCGCCGCGCGAGATGTTCACCCGGGTCAGATACGCCAGATCCTTCGGATCAGTGAGCTGCTTGCGCTCGGCGGCCAGCGGCGCGAGATCGGGGTCGGCCAGGATGGAATCGCCCTGGTCGGGGGAAACGAACAGGCCGGCCGCGTGCATGCGCGGTGCCAGGCCCGGGGCGAAGTGCGGCACCCGTGCCAGCGCGATGTCCTGGTAGAAGCTGGAGGAGCCGCTGCGGACCGTGGTGGCTCCGTGGCTGAGGATCAGGGCGGCGTCTTCGAAGGCCTGGGCATGCACGTGGGCGTCGACGAAGCCCGGCAGGATGAACTTGCCATGCGCGTTGATGCGGATCGCCTTGGCCCCGGCCTCGCGAACCGCTTTTCGGGTGTCGTCCCGCGTTCCTGCGGCCTGGACCACGCCATCACCCAGAACCACGACGGAGTCTTCCGTCGCGTGCCCGGTCCCTGGGTCGATGAGGGTACCGCCCTCGATGATGACCGCGCCCGGGTGCCGGCCTTTGCCGCGCTGCAGCGGCTGGGACACCGGCTCGGCAGCAAGTGCTCCCGCCGGGAGCATGCTGCTGAGGCCCAGTCCGGCCAGTGCAGCGGCCCCGGCCAATACGTGACGGCGTTCAAGTGGCTTGGAAGGAACGGGGCCCGAGGTGTGGTCGTGTTCGCACATGCGTGTCTATGCCTTTCATAGGAAACAATCCCAGCTCACCATAGTGTGACTTGGGGCACGGATCCGTGAAGCGGGCCGGCAAAAAGTCGATGCACTTAGACATCAAGGTGCTAACAGCGGGTTAGCCATAAGCAGTTGCGAAAGGAGGAACCGGTATCGACCGCAGGTCTGTCGAGCGCCTTTGCCGTGCTCCGCAGACGCACTTTCGGCTTCGCAGTGGGGCAATGCTGGCGCATTGTGGACCCGATCCTCACAGCATGGGCCGATGACAAGCTGCTGCTGGACGAGTACGCCGCGGGCGGCAACGGCCCGGCAAACTGGGACACGAACTGCACCATGCAGGTCTGAGCTGGCGGAGTCGTGGCGGCCGATGCGAGGGTGAATTCCGGAAACCTTGCGCGTCTTCGGAGCCTCGTCCGATTGACTTGGCCCGGGGCGTTGCTATGGTGAGGCCATGTCGGCCATCAAGGACCCCGCCCGGCGCACGCGTCCCGGGCGGTTCACAGGGGCTTCAACCATGTGGCTTTTTCTGGCCGCCGCACTGTTCCTGGCGTCGGCGGCCCTGCGGCTTCTGGCCGCATTCCAACGCCGAGCCGCGTTCAGCGGCCTTGAACCAAGCGGGATTGCCCTGGGCGAAGGCCCGGTGCCGGCCTCGTTTGATCCGACCGCGAGTCTTGAGGCCGCTGCCCGGTTGCAAGCCGCAGACATCTGGGCGCTGGCACTCGGGGTGGCGGCCATGGCCATCGGAGTCTTGGCCGTGCACGGGCCGGGGACGCTCCGCAAGGTGATCGAGATGCTGCTTGCCCTGCTCGTGGCCGTTTCCCTTGCCTTCCAGGCCATGAATGTCCTCACCCCGGGAACCATCGCCTCTTCGGAGGAAATGGAATATTCCCTGTGGCTGCTGCGGACACAGGACCTGGCCGTTTTTGCCGGCCTCATATCGCTGGCTTGTCTGTGGGGATCGAGGTTGCGCGCTGCCATGACAGCCTGTCTCTTCCTCCTCGGGTCAACGATGCTCGGTGAGCTGGTGGCCGGCTTCCTGATCGCAGCGGTGCTTGGCGCCCGTGGTACGCACGACATGCTTCTGTACTCGGAGGCAATGATTGCCGGGACCGTTGCCGCGGCCGGTGCAGCACTCCTTGTCGCTGCCAGGACCACGGCACGGCGTTCGGGAGTTTTCTCCTAAGGACACGGCGGGAGGGCAAGCCCCGGTAATGCCGGTGCCTCCAGGATTCCTGCCACAAACATGCCGGCAATGGCCGGCGCTATCGCCCGGGAATTCAGGAGGGTTGACTTGGCGTGGAACGTTGCTAGGGTCGGGTCATGTCGGCCATCAACGATTCCGGTCATCGACAACTGACCGTTCGCGCGACACGGGCTTCACTCCTGTGGATGCTGGCCGCCGCCGGCCTGTTCGTGGCCTCGGCCGCCCTTCAAATCATTGCCTCGTTCGACAAGTGGATCGAGTTTGGCGGCTCGCGTGGACCGGATCCGGTCTGGGTCGAGGACCACCGCTTTGATTACTTCTTTCCGGGGGATCCCTGGGAATCCATTGGAACCACGGCCCAAATGTTCGGGACAGGACTCCTGATCCAGGCGGCTGGCCTCATGGCCTTGGCGGTTGGCGTGATGCTACTGCCTCGCCCGGAATCGGGCCGACTGGCCTCCCGTCCCGCCAACATCACCGAAATCGTTTTGGCACTGCTTGTGGCCGCCACGTACGCAACCGTGGGTGCCCACGCCTATGTCTCGGGGGCCACCGGGGCGCCATCTTCCCTGCAGGGTTCGCCTGTAATCGTCTGGGTGTTGATGCTGGTCGGCTTCGGGGGTCTGGTTGCGCTTGCCGCGCGGTGGCGGACCCGGTCGCGGGCGGCAATGGCAGCGAGCCTGTTCCTGCTCGGTACAACCTTCGTGGGCTACCTGGTCTGCACCTACATGATTGCGCCGGTCGTCGCCGGCGGCGCATCGCATGACACGGCACGCTGGACGGAAACGGTGGTCGGCGCCACGACGGCTGCGGCCGCGATTGCGGTCATCGTGGCCGTTGCCCTGGCCGCCCGTCCGGTTAAGGTCGGCAATTGAGCGGCTGATGCGCGTGCGATCCCCTGGCAAGGAACCGATGTCGTGGAGCCGGGCCACCGCCCCGGACACCGGTTTGTCAATCGTGGAGCTTCTGCCCCCGCGCGCACTGTGCTCTGAGGGAAATCCCTTCCCGTGCAGCCTGCATGCGCTTACACACGGAGGCTTGGGATTCGTCCCGAAGGGGCCGGGTTTCCCGGCATCGGCGAGTCCCTGGCGTCGCACCGCACTCGACGCTGGTTGGCGCGCCCGTGTGTGCCCCGGGGCCGCCAAGGGAATACGGTAGGACAAGGACATTTTTGACTTCGTCATCTTGTGATGGATCCGACGTCCGTATTCTTCGCGCCCGACACCGGCACGACGGCCCCGACACAAAGGCTAGATTTTGAACGGCAATGCAACGTTTCGGCACCACAATTCGGCCCTCCTGGCCGTCACCAGTGTGCAGGCCCCGGTGGTCATGACCTCCAGGGAATTCGACGAACGCCTGGCCCCCAGCCTCAAGCGCCTGCGCCTGTCGAAAAAGCTGCTGGAACGTGTTGCCGGCGTCATGGAACGCCGCTGGTGGTCCGAGGGGACCAGCTTCGACGATGCCGCGGTCGAGGCCGGCGGCAAGGCCATGGCCGAGGCGGGGATCGAGGCAGGACAGATCGGCTTGTTGATCAACACCTCGGTGACCCGCCGCAACCTGGAGCCCTCGGTGGCCTCCAAGATCCACCACGACCTGGGCCTGCCCTCCTCGGCAATGAACTTCGACGTGGCCAATGCCTGCCTGGGCTTCGTCAACGGCATGACGCTCGCCGCGAATATGATCGACTCCGGGCAGATCAAGTACGCCCTGGTGGTGGCCGGCGAGGACGCCCAGCCCACCCAGGAGACGACGTTCCGCCGGCTCAACGCCGAGAGCTCCACCCGGGACGACTACCTGCGCGAATTCGCCACCCTGACCCTGGGCTCTGGTGCCGCGGCCGCGGTGATCGGCCCGGCCGACGCCCACCCCGGCGCCCACCGCATCCTCGGCGGCGTCTCCCGCGCCGGAACCGAGCACCACAAGCTGTGCGTCGGCGGACCCTCGGGCATGTACACCGACACCAAGGGCCTGCTGGACAACGGGCTGGACCTGGTGGTCGACGCCTGGGACGAGGCGCACCAGGCCGGCTGGAACTGGAAATCCATGGACCGCTACGTGACCCACCAGGTTTCCAATTCCTACACCAACGCCATCATCAAGGCCGTTGGCCTGGTCCGCGACCGGGTGCCCATCACGTTCCCCAAGTGGGGAAATGTCGGACCCGCCTCGCTGCCGATGACCCTTTCCCAGGAAGCCAAGACCCTGAAGCCGGGTGACCGGGTGCTCTGCATGGGGGTTGGCTCCGGGCTGAACACCGCCATGATGGAGCTTGCCTGGTGACCGAGATCTTCCCCGGCGTTGATGCCCGGTACTCCCGCCGTGTCATGGTTCCCTCCACCTCGGCCGTGGACGCACCTGGCACCAGCCACCAATGGCACCTCCTGGACAACGGATCCGAGTTGGCGGCCAAGGACATCACGCCGATTGGCACGCTGCTGTGCGTGCACGGCAACCCCACCTGGTCCTACCTCTGGCGCAGCCTGCTGCAGCACGTGGCCACCCACGACCTGCCCTGGCGCGTGGTCGCGGTGGACCAGCTGGACATGGGCTTCTCCGCGCGCACCGGAGTGTTCCGCCGCCTGGCAGACCGGGTCAACGACCTCGGCGACCTGTCCAACGCGTTGAAGCTGACCGGTGAAATCACCACGGTGGGCCACGACTGGGGCGGAATCATTTCCCTGGGCTGGGCCCTGGCCCATCGGGACCAGCTGGCCAACGTGGTGCTCACCAACACCGCGGTGCACCCGGCCGGCTATGAATTGCCCGCCGCGCTGCGCCTGGCCACACACCCCGCCGTCCACGGCTGGGGCACCAAGAGCACCGACGCATTCCTGCGCACCACCCACTCCCTGGCCCAGCCGGCCCTGGAGCCCGACGTCCGCAAGGCCTTCATGGCCCCGTACCTCAACGCGAGCAGGCGAACGGGCGTGGCAAACTTCGTTGCCGACATCCCCTTCACCGAAGACCACCCCAGCTGGGAAGCGCTCAATGCAATCTCCGAGGGCATCCGCACCCTGGAGGTTCCCGCCCTGCTGCTCTGGGGCCCCAAGGACCCGGTGTTCTCCGACCGCTACCTGCGCGACCTCATGGACCGGTTGCCCCAGGCGGACGTGCACCGCTTCGAGGGAGCGGGGCACCTGCTGCCCGAGGACCGCGACATCGCCACCCCCGTCTTTGGCTGGCTTGGCCAGGCCAAGACCGCGGACTCCGCCGGCCGGGCCGAGGCCCTGGCCGATTACCGGCCCATGCTCGCAGAACTCGATGAACGCACCGCAGACACCGACACCGCGGTGGTGGACATCAATCCGGCCGGCTCCCTCACTTGGGCCGCGCTCGGCACCCGGGTCAACGCCCTGGCGCACGGCCTGGCCGGAATCGGGGTCAAGCCCGGGGACCGGGTGAACCTGCTGGTGCCCCCGGGCATTGAACTGACCTCGCTGATCTACGCCTGCCTGCGCCTGGGCGCCGTGATTGTGGTGGCCGACGCGGGCCTGGGCACCAAGGGACTGGGACGCGCCATCCGCGGCGCCGGCCCCGGCTACCTCATTGGAATCGACCGCGCCCTGACCGGAGCCAAGTTCCTGGGCTGGCCCGGAACCCGGATCGCCGCGTCGGACATGCCCGCGGCCAAGCGCAGGCTGCTCGGCGTGGCACACACCGTGCCCGAGCTGCTCGAGGCCGGCGCATCCGCCGCCCCGGGGCACGGGGCATTCGCCCCGGCCGACCCCGATGCCGACGCCGCGGTGCTCTTCACCTCCGGCTCCACCGGCCCGGCGAAGGGTGTCGTTTACACGCACCGACAGCTGGCGGCCATGCGCGACACCCTGCGCGAGACCTACAACCTGAAGGCCGGCTCGGCGCTGGTGGCCGGATTCGCCCCGTTCGCACTGCTCGGGCCCGCACTGGGCGCCACCTCGGTGACCCCGGACATGGATGTCACCGCGCCGCGCACGCTCACCGCCGCGGCACTGGCCGATGCCGCGGCCGCCGTGGCTGCCACCACGGTGTTCGCCTCCCCCGCCGCCCTGGCCAACGTCCTGGAAACCGCCGCCGAGCTGGATGCGCCGCAGCGTGAAACGCTGGGACGCATCTCGCTGCTGCTCTCGGCCGGGGCACCGATCCCCGAGCCGCTGCTGGCCAGGGTCCAGGACCTGGTGCCGGCGGCCCGCGTGCACACCCCCTATGGGATGACCGAGGCACTCCCGGTCACCGACATCGACCTGGCGGGCATCCGCGCCGCCGGTTCCGGCAACGGGGTCTGCGTGGGCACCCCCGTCGCCGGGGCGCAGGTGGCCATCGCGCCGCTGGATGCCGAGGGCAACGCCGGGGACGAGCCCCTGGCAACCCCACACCTGACCGGCGAGATCCTGGTGCGCGCCCCGCACGTGAAGGACCGCTACGACAGGCTCTGGATCACCGAACGCGCCAGCTCCTCGATCCCGGGCTGGCACCGCACCGGGGATGTGGGGCACCTCGACGGGGAAGGACGGCTCTGGGTCGAGGGCAGGCTCGGCCACGTGCTGAACACCGCCTCCGGCCCCATGACCCCTGTGGCCGGCGAGCAGGCCGCGGAATCCGTTCCCGGCGCCGGACGCGCCGCACTGGTCGGCGTCGGGCCCGCGGGCACCCAGGTGCCCGTGGTGGTCATGGAAACCGTCCCGCGCGCCCGCCGTGCCGCCCCGGCACCCGCTGCCCTTCTCCAAGCGGTGCGCGCCGCGGTCGCCGGCACGGGGACCAACGTCTCCGCGGTGCTGGTGGTTCCGGAACTGCCCACCGACATCCGGCACAATTCCAAGATCGACCGCGCGGCCCTTGCAGCATGGGCCACCGGGGCCCTGGCCGGCGGAAGGATCGGCAACCCGTGAGCACCGAGGCATTACCGGAGGAGCCGCGCCGCGTGCTGGTCACCGGCGCCAGCGGCCTGCTCGGCGGGGCAGTGGCCCAGCTGCTGCGCGCCAAGGGGCACCGGGTGCGGACCTTCCAGCGCCGGGCCTCGGCGCACGGTGCCGACGAGGTGCGCGGCTCGCTGACCGACCCTGCAGCGGTGCGCCGCGCCGTTGCAGGCGTGGACGCGGTCATCCACCTGGCGGCGAAGGTCTCCTTCACCGGTTCCTGGCACGACTTTGTGGCAACCAACATCATCGGAACCACGACCCTGCTGGCCGAGGCCCGCGACGCGGGGGTGAGGGACTTCGTGTTCGTCTCCTCCCCCTCGGTCGCCCACTTCGGCGAGCCGCTTGCGGGTGCCGGGGCAGGCGTCGCCGACCCGGACCGCGCCCGCGGCAACTATGCCCGCTCCAAGGCCGCGGCCGAGTTGCTCGCCCTGGCCCAGGATTCCCCGGACTTCCGGGTCGCTTCCATCAGACCGCACGTGGTCTGGGGACCGGGCGACACCCAGCTGGTGGAGCGCGTGATCGAAAGGGCCGCCGGCGGACGTCTTCCGCTGCTCGACGGCGGGGCCGCACTGATCGACACCACCTACATCGACAATGCCGCCGGCGCGATCGTCCGCGGGCTCGAGCGCATGGAGTACGCCCACGGCCGCGCCCTGGTGGTCACCAACGGCGAACCGCGCCCCGTGGGCGAATTGATGGCAGGGATCTGCCGTGCGGGCGGAGTTCCGGCACCGCGCATCAGCGTCCCGGGCTGGCTGGCCCGGGGCGCGGGTTCGGTCATCGAGCGCGTGTGGCTTGCGGCAGGGGCCAGGAACCTGGTCCATGACGAGCCGCCCATGACCCGGTTCCTGGCCGAGCAGCTCTCCACCGCTCACTGGTTCGACCAGCGCGAGACCCGCGAGGTGCTGGACTGGAAACCCGAGGTCGGGATCGACGAGGGCCTGGCGCGCCTCGCCGCCCACTACGGCGGCATCCCGTCCCGAAAATCCTCCTAAAAACAGGCGTACGTCCGTCATCCCGGGTAGGGTTCGGGTCCATCTCCAAGACTAGGTCGTGCCATCGATCGACTTGCGACATAGGGTCCGAATACGGCTATCTCCCAAGAAACTCGAAGAGTTGCTGTCTTCCCCTGCCGGTGGATTCCTCGCGCACGCCAGTATCGGGGCGCTCGTCAACCCAGTTGAATTGTGGATCGTCCTCAAGGACAGCGGTATCCATGTCGACCACTATCACCCATTGCGCATCGTATTTCGTCATGAGTTCAGCCCTGCGCCGGGGATCCGTACTGGCCTTGAAGAATTCCCTCGAATCGGCACGCCGTTGCTTCTCGACATCGCCAAGGAAGGGATCGGGCCACGCGGGCATCACGGTGAATATCCCATACGCCGGCGCCATGGCTCGAGCGTCCCAGTTGGTGGTCATCACAGAGTCCCCTGCCTCGGCGTGATTGGTCAACCATCGGTAGTCTCCTTTGGTCATGCGCGAGTCGAAAGTTTCATCCAGCGCCTCGGGGTAGGCGCCTGGCGCCAGGAGATTGACGAAGCCGCTTTGGAAGACCGCCCCGGCTAGGATGCCGAGGCATGCAGCTGCGGCATAGAAGCGCTGGATTTGCCTCCGACCCCGGCCAAGCCACTGGGCCACGGCAATACCCACGGCGATTTGGCTCAGCAGCGCCACCGGAGGGAAGATTCTGGCCAGGAAGTAGTTACCGCTCGCGCCTCCGTATACGAAGACGGCCAGGCAGATCAAAACGGTGAGAACCAAGGGGTCGGCTTTATCCTTAGCCAGTCGATACGCCAGCACAGGTACGGCGAAGAGTAATAAGGAATACCGCTTCACCAAGTCGGTGTAAAGAGGCTTGTGGACCGCATTGAATCCTTCCACGCCCACGGTCGAGGACAGCAAGTTGAACCACGGCCAGACCAGAATTGACGCCAAGACAGCGGCCACGATCGCGCCAAAACAGATCAAAGTGGTCCGGGTAATTCTGCGGTGGTTCCTCGCCAGAAACAGCCCCGCGTAGATGCAAACGCCTATGGCCGTAAATTGGTGGGACAGCACGACCAATGTCCCTCCCGCGGCGATCGAGAGAGTGAGCGCCGCCCGCGATACCGAACGACTGGTTCCGTAGAGAAGTCTGTAGAGCCAAACCCAGAGCCACAGGCCCATGCCGACGGCAAAGGTCGATGGGTACGCAATGGACGCGATGAGGCTTGGGAACGAGATGAATCCACTCCAGTAGAAGAATCCGGTGCCCCAGAGGAAGAACACTGCTACCAGCGAAGCGACCGGCGCCGTCCGGTTGTCGGTCAGCGTACTCACAAAGGACCCGAAGCCAGTCAGGAACAGCACCAGGTTCACGAAGGCCCCGAGCTTAAGAACGACAAAAGTCCCCAACCCGGTGACTTTAGCCACGGCGGACCAGAACACCATGTACGGCGAAAAATAGGGGTTGCCCAGCCCGTCCTCGTTGACCATGGGATCCCGCGGGGCCCAGAAGTTCGCCTGCAGCTGTTCTAGGGTGGCTGCGTGCACGAACAAGTCGTTCAAGGCGGGGAGCATGACTATGACTGGGGTGAAGAAGGTTCCCAGAACCAGACAAGTCCACATATACGGGGTAAGAACTATCGGGGCGCGCACTTGATCAATATACGGAGCTCGCTCGTCTATGCCGAATCACCGAACGTCGCATTCCCAAGTCACGTTGGTCCCCGTTGGACTGCCAGCCCAACTTCCCAAGTACGTTTCCTTGGAACGTCACAGCCGAAATACCCAGATGAAGTACACCGGGGAACGAGCCTTGGCTGTCGTCAATGGAGGCCGTGCCCGCAGGGCGATCTGACCGCCAGTGGCGCTCCGGCACCACGGCCAATCCCGAACAATGGTGCCCATTGTCTGGAGGCCCCAAGGATCCCGGGCTAGGGTGGGGCCCATCGAGGCTCCGAAATCGAACTGCCAGCCAAGGAGAACATGTCGATGCAACACGGCCCCGGGACCCATATCCCCAGCGGTCAACCCAGCCGGCCCGCGCATCCCCGGCAGCCGGGCAAACCGGTCCTGATGGTCACTTGGTCAATCAGGGAGGGCTTCGGCGGAATGACTGCCATGTGCCTCAAGCGCGCCGGAATGTTCCACGAACACGGCGTGCCCAGCGCCGTGGTGACATTCGATGCCAACCCCCGGATTCAGGAGCTACGCACAACGCTGGTGGAGACCGGAAGGCTCCACCCCGAGGTCCCGCTGCTGAACCTCCACGACTTTTATGCCACACATGCCCCGAAACCGCCGACCGGGAAGCCGAAGACCTGGGTGCGCTCCCCCGAATGGGTCGAAAGTGGCAGGGCCCTCCGTTCGGGAGAGAGCTCGCTCTTCTACATCGATTACGTGATGCCAAACCAAGAGACAGCCGCACTGCGCGAATACCACCGTCCCGACGGCACGGTGTACCTGGTCGACTCGACGCTTCCCGCCGGTGGCGATGCGCTGGAAACCTCGCGCACCCTGTTCCTGGTTGCCCCCGACGGGCGCGTTGCGGCCACGCTGGGCAGCCCAGCCAAGCTCTACCGCCGATTCCTCACCGACCTGGTGGACCTGTCGCACGCCGATGTGGTCATTGACAGCAAGTACTCCGCCGGCTTCCTCTGGGCATGGAAACACCCCTCCGCCGTGAAATTCGTCAACTTCCACAGCACCCACGTGGCCGCCGGGCAGGATCCGCTGACGGGAAAACTGTCCACCGCCCACCAGAAGATCATCCAAAACCGCGATGCCTGGGACGGCATCACCTTCCTCACCGAATCCCAGCGCACCGCATTCGTTCAGCGTTTTGGCGAGTCCTCCAACACCGTGGCGATCAGCAACCCGGTGGACGGGCCGGAGACCCTGCCGGCCTTTGCTGCCCGCGAACCACACTCAGTTCTGCATGTCGGCCGTTTCACCATGGGCAAGAACATTGGCGAAGTACTGGAAGTCATCAAAAAGGTCTCTTTGGAGGGGATCCCTGTCCATCTTGACCTGGTAGGTGACGGCGACCAGCGCCAGGCGCTCGAAGCACGGGTGCGCGCACTCGGTGCCGAAGAGCTGGTGACATTCCATGGCCATGTCAACGATGTGGGGCAACGTCTCGACCGGGCCCGCGTCCTGATGTTGTGCAGCAAGTTCGAGGGGCAGTCGCTGGCCATTCTCGAGGCCCAGGCGCATGGTTGCGTTCCGGTGGCCTACGACGTTGACTATGGTCCCCGGGACATGATCGAGAACAAGCGCAATGGATTCCTGGTTCCCTTCGGCGAGCAAGATGCCGCCGTGCGGGCGGTGGCCCGCCTGTTGTCGGACGACTCTCTCTGTGAGGAGATGTCCACACACGGATTCAGCGACTCGGGGAAGTACCGCAGCGACCTAATTTTTGGGCAATGGATGGACGCGTTGGACAGGGCAAGAACCAGCAAGGCCGACCGTGACGCCCTCGCCGCTGCCGGCGCACGCGTTGCGGGAATCAGGTTCCATCCGGACGGAGCCCTGGACCTAGAGGTGGACGTGGAGAATGCGCCGGAGAACCTGAACCACCTGTGGCTGGAAAGCAGGCAACGTGGCACCGCGGACACCGATGGGCGCCAAATCCAGCACCACCGCGGGAGCGACGGCACCTTCCATTTCCGCCTGCCTGCCGACCTGCGGGCGCAACAGCCCGACGGAGATGCCCTGGACCTCAACCTCGTCCTGGGCATCGGGGCAATGACTCGAACCATCCGATTGGGCGCAAGTCCCCAGATGCAGACCACGCCATACTTCACCGTCTACGGCAATCTGAGCCTGAAGTAGGCGGCCAATATGTTTCCCCCCATAGCCCTGGGCACCATGAATGCGTGGGCCATGGGCGGCGAGGCCGTGATGCCGGCGGAACATGCCTATCTTTGCCCCGGACTATGCCGGAGCATAGGGACCATGGAGCCCCTCACCATGCAATGCACAGTTGGGCGTGAAACGGTCTTGGGACCAACGAGCGGACATGACAGCCCTGGACTCGGGCTGCGCGCCGACCGGCGCATGGGCAGGAAACCACGAAGGTAGCTGATGCAGACCAAAGACTGGCTTGGCCAACAACTCAAAACCGCAATAACCTCCAGGACCGGAGTCAAGACGCGAAGGTGGCTGGGACTCGGAGGCACCCATGCGGCCAACCACGAATTGGACCACATTCCGGTGCCCGGCGACGTGGTGGTCTATTTCAGCGACGTGGTAAACAAGTCCTACCAACTTGAACAGTGGCTTCCCACGCTGGAAAAACTCCATGAAACCCGCCGGGTGGTCTTGGTGTTTCGCAAGATTCCCACCATGCGGCACTTCCGCAAGTTGACCGACCTGCCAAAGATCTTCGTTCGGCGCCTGGACGACCTGGTCAATCTCTACGATTTCAACGATTTCAAGTTGTGCCTCTATGTCAACAACGGCGTGGCAAATTTCCAGTCCTTGAGTGCGTCCAGGCCGGTGCATGTCCACGTCAACCACGGCGAGAGCGACAAGCTTTCGATGGTCTCGAACCAGGCCAAGGCCTACGACCGGATCTTCGTCGCAGGGCCCGCTGCAATCGAGCGGCACCGCGCGGTACTGCTCGACTTCGACCTCGACCGGTTGGTTGCCGTGGGACGACCCCAGTTGGATACGCGTTTTGAATCCGTACTGCCGCCGTTCCACGGCAGGACCGTCATGTACGCCCCCACCTGGGATGGGGAAAACGATGCGAACAACTACACGTCCATGGACCTTTTCGGCGAAGGAATCGTCGAGGCGCTCGTGGCGCTGCCCGATCTACGGGTCATCTACAAGCCCCATCCACGCATCACCACTTCCACGACCCCGGCGATCGCCCACGCCGATGAGCGCATCCGCGAGATCCTCGAGGAACTCAACGCCACCGGCGGAAACCACCTGGTCGCCCAGACCGAAAACATCCTGGCGCTATTTCCCGACGTGGATGCCCTGATCACGGACGTATCGAGTGTGGGCCTTGACTACCTCTATCTGCACCCCGAGAAGCCGCTGATCCTCACCGATCGGCGCGACGACCCTGAAAAGCTCCACCGCGAAGTGCCCGTCAGCCGGGCCTGCCCGGTCATCAGTGAAACCACCCGGGACGAGATTCTGCCCGAACTGAAACCCCTGTTCGATTCTTCCGGCACCGAGCATCGACTGCAGATGCGCAAGTTCTATTTCGGGGACCGCGAGCGCGGATCCTCAACAAATGCGTTCATTGAGGCGGTAGGCAAGTTGATCGACGATCGTGTGGTTCTCCTGCGCTACTATGAGTTTCACGGCCAGGGCGCGGATTCGGGGGAAATCGATTAGCCGCACCGGGGCCGGAATACCGCCAACACCCCGCCCCGGGGCTTGTTCGGCGCACCCACCACGCACCCATGAGAAGGCAGGCAATGGACTACGCCAAGGTTCGGAAATCGCTACGGCGCAGGTTGTCCAAGGTCGCCGCGAAGTTGCGCCAGTCCAGGATCCGGGAATCCGACACCGGTCCCAGCGCCAGCGCCGAAACCGCGCGCGTCGCGGTCATCATCCCGGTCTTCAATTCCATGCCCTACCTTCGGGAGCTTCTGGATTCCCTGGAGGCCCAGGACCTGGATCCAGCATTGTTTGAGGTGATCGCCGTCGATGACGGTTCCACCGATCGCGGTGGCGCATTGCTTGACGCCTACGCGCAACGGCTGCCGAACATGCGACTCATCCGACAGCACAATAGCGGCTGGCCCGGCAAGCCGCGCAACGTGGGAATCGACGCAAGCCGATCCGACTACGTCTTCTTCTGCGACTCCGACGACCTTTTGGGCCCCGAGGCCCTGCGCAGGATGGTTGAGTTTGCCGACGCCCACGATGTCGACGTGCTGGCCCCCAAGCTGGTCGGCATCGGAGGCCGCCGCGTGGGAGCGTCTCTCTTTGCCTCCACCCACGTCGATGCCCCGCTGCGAACGATCGCCGCCACGCTCTCCCCGCAAAAAATGATCCGGCGCCGGCTGCTGGAGGAGCACGGATTCCGGTTCCCCGAAGGCAAGGTCAGGCTGGAGGACGGGATGCTGCTCACCCGGTGCTACCTCGCTTCCCGCCGCAACTCCATCCTGGCCGACTACGACTACTACTTCATCCGCACGCGGCAAGTCGGCACGAACATTAGCAGCGGCCGGGCCGAGCCCGAAGGCTACACCGAGTCGGTGGGCGCCATTGCCCGGATCATCAGGGAAGGACACCCGGATCCCGCGGTGGCGGACCAGCTGGTCCTCGACCTTTACCGGCGCAAGGCACTGCGGTTCTACGTCCCCGCTCGATACCGGGCCATGTCGACCGACAGACAACGTCGCTGGGTGGCGGCCCACGCGCAATTCGTGCGTGAACACATTCCCCGGGAGCTGGAAGCCGAATTGGACTTTCCCTTCCTGCAGCGCTCCCGCCTGGTGCGGAACGAGGATGCGGCCGGGTTGTTGCAATTGGCCACGACCGAGGACCATCTCAGGGCCGTTTGCCGGGTCGCCGATCCGAACCCGAATGGACTCGAACTGCGGTTCGGGCTGCGGCCAACGGCGAACTATGAGGCGGTACACCTGATAGCCCAGGTCAGGGGCACGGAAACAACACACACCTATGCCCTGAGGCCCGATGGCACCGAATACGTCCTGGATCTCCCTGCCCAGAAATTTGCAGGCCTTGACCACGCCGTTGCCGACCTCTTCGTGCAGCTGGACATGGACGGGGTTCGGGGGCCGTTGCGTCGGGTGGCGGCATCGGACGCCGGCCTGCCGCTGGAGCTCAACGGCACGCGCGTCTACGCAACGGTCAACGGAAACCTCAGCATCGATCGCCGCTGAGGGCAGGGCCATTCCCCCGGCATGGCACGGCACGGCGCGCTCCCCGTACGAGAACTGGCCCGTTTTGTATACTGGCCATCGCCCCGCGCTGAATAACGTCCCCGACCCCAAGGACCACCCATGCCGGAATTCCGGTCGTCACTGCCCCGTTTGTTCGCTCTTTCCCTCGCGGCAGCGCTGGTCGTCCCCCTTGCGGTGGCCGGTCCGGCCGCGGCAACCCCGGTGCCCGACACCGAGGCCGGTACCACCACGTCCAAGACACCCGGCCAGAAGCCGCCCCCGGAATCCGGGGCCGCAACGCTGCTGGAATCGGCCCTCAATCCGGCCACGAAGGATGTCGCTGCCCCGGAAGTCGATCCGGGCGCAGCCACCGTGGCCGCCAAGGAGATCCGTAACGAACTTAAGTCCGGGGGCAAGCTCTCGGCACCCGAACGCGTCGAGTTGTCGGAGCAGGCGCTCAAGGCCGTCGGAATCGAGGCGCTAGATGCGCAGCTCGGCCAGGGCCAGCGACGCATTGAGGAATCCGGCGACGCGAAAGCCCCGACTTTGGAGGAGTTGGAGACCCTGGCCGCCGCTACCGAGGAGTTGGCAGAAGAGGCACCCGAACAGTCGGGGAATCCCGCAGAAGACCCCGCGGTGGAGGCATCCCCGAATTCGGGCGACGTGCCGGCTCCTCAGTCCCCGTCCTCGGACGCGACACCATCCACCAGCTCCCCGGCGGAGCCCAACCCGACCACTGAGGCGAGCCCCACGGCCGCCGGAGCGGCACCTGAAACCGGAAATGCCTTCGCCGCCGACACAGCTGCACAGGCCACCACCAAAGCGGCGTTCGAGGCCACCTTGGCCGGAGTCACCGTCCCCACTTCGCTGGAAGACCTGCGCACCTGGCGTCCGCCGGGAGTCCTCGGCGTCGACGTCTCCCACCACCAGGGTGACGTCGATTGGGCCCAAGCCTGGGGCAAGGGTGCCCGCTTTGCCTACATCAAGGCAACCCAGTCCTGGCCCACCACGCTGTTCAAGGATCCCAAGTTCGCCCAGAACTACACCGGCTCCGCCAACCAGGGGTTGATGCGCGGCGCCTACCACTTCGCCATGCCTGCCCACTCCTCCGGAGCCACCCAGGCCAAGCAGTTCCTGGCCAACGGCGGCGGCTGGACCGCCGACGGAAAGACTCTTCCGCCCCTGCTGGACATCGAGTGGAACCCGTACACGGCAACCGCCTACTCCGCGGGCAAGGGCAACGTCTGCTACGGCATGACGCCGGCCCAGCTCGTCACCTGGATCAGCGACTTCGGGAACACCGTCAAGGCGGCGACTGGGCGCCTGCCCATGATCTACACCGCCCAGTCCTGGTGGGACAAGTGCACCGGCGACTCCACGGCCTTCAAGGGCTGGCCACTGCATGTCTCGGTGTTCCCCACCGCGGAGGTTCCCAAGAACCCGCGCGAGCTGCCCGAGGGCTGGACGACATTCAACATCTGGCAGTACGCGTCCAACGCCGATCTGATCGGACCGGACAAGGACGTGGACGCCAACGTGTGGAACGGCGACCTGACTTCCCTGCGCGACTTCGCGCGCAACCGGCGCTCCACCCCGTACCGCTTGCTCACCAGCTACCTCGGCAACTACGTGCCGCCAACGCGTCTTGCCCCGGTCCGCCTCTACGGTGCCACGCTCTACGACACGCCCGTGGCGATCTCGCGACGGACCTTCCCCTCGACGACCTCGACCGTGGTCGTTGCCTCCGGCGAGAACTTCCCCGACGCACTGGCCGGATCCCCCTTGGCGACGCTGAAAAAAGCGCCGCTGCTGCTGATCAAGAAGGGGTCGATCCCCTCCTCGGTCGCCGTCGAGCTTCAACGCCTGAATCCCCAGAACATCTTGGTGCTAGGGGGGCCGATCGCCATCAGCGACGCGACCGTCACGAAGCTGAAGGCGTATGGTCCGGTCACCCGGGTATGGGGCAATTCCCTCTATGACACCAGCTCAAAAATCGCCGCCAACTGGTCCTCGGCCCCGACGGTCTTCCTCGCAACCGGCCAGCGCTTCGAGGACGCCATGTCGCTTGCCGCGGTGGCCGCCGGACGCAGGGCACCGATGCTGCTGACCGCACAGTCCGCTGTCCCGGCCACGACGCTGGCCAGCCTCAAGCGGCTCAATCCCACCCGCGTCTACCTGGCCGGCGGACCGCTGGCCATTTCCGCCGAGGCGGAGGCACAGGTGCGCCGCGCGGTGCCGAACGCAACGGTGATCCGGTACGGGGGCAGGACCCTGTACGACACCAGCGCGCTCATCGCCAAGGCCTTCTGGTCCCGTGGGTCCCAGCGCCAGTTCATTGCCACCGGGGCCCGTTTCCCTGACGGCCTTACCGGGGCCGTGGCCGCCGGGTACAACGGGGCACCGTTGCTGCTGGCCCAGAAGACTTGCCTCCCGTCCTCGGTGTCCAACGCATTTGTCTCGATGAAGGGCTGGACCAACGTGCTGCTCGGCGGCCCGCTGGTGCTGGACTCGACGGTCGCCTACCGCGCGGACGGAACGCCGAACGTCTGCTGACGGCGCCGTCTTACGCCAGGCAAGCGGCGCAAGATCGGAATTGTCCTGGTCCGCGGCCCGGAATCATTTTCTACCCCGACGGCGACAAGGCCCCAACCAAATTGGTTGGGGCCTTGTCGCTGGCGCTCAATGCCAGGTGGTGCTCAACTAGACAGCGGCCAGGCCGCGTTCCCCGGTGCGGACCCGGATCACTTCCTCAACATGGGTCACCCAGATCTTCCCGTCCCCGGCGCTGCCGGTGTTGGCGGTGGAGATCAGGACGTCGAGGATGTCGTCGCAGGTGCTCTCTTCCACCAGGATCTCGAGGCGAACCTTGGGGAGCAGGTCGACCGTGTATTCGGCCCCGCGGTAGACCTGGGTGTGGCCGCGCTGCCGGCCGTAGCCGCTGGCCTGGCTGATGGTCATTCCCTGGACGCCGTACGATTCAAGCGCGTCGCGGATCTCTTCGGTCTTTTCGGGCCGGATGATGGCTGTCACCAGTTTCATGCCTTGACCTCTTCCTTGACTCGGTCTGCGGACTTCAGGTGTGCGGAGGTGGCCGGGTGCGGAACGAAGGTTCCGCCGGTGCCCAGGCCGCCGAACTCGTAGCCGGTTTCGGCGTGCTGCATCAGGTCGATGCCGGCGATTTCCTCTTCGGTGCTGATGCGGAAGCCCATGAACTTGTGGATTGCCAGGCCGATGACGGTTGTCATGATGGCCGTGAAGGCCATGACCACGACGCAGGCAACGATCTGGGCCCAGAGCTGGGCGAGTCCGCCGCCGTAGAACAGGCCGCCGCCTTCACCGTCGACGGGAAGGGCGATGAAGCCCAGGGCGAGGGTGCCTATGATCCCCGAGACCAGGTGCACACCGACCACGTCCAGGGAGTCGTCGTAGCCCCAGCGGTACTTCAGCCCCACCGCGAGGGCGGAGGCAACGCCGGCGAGAAGGCCAAGGCCGATCGCGGCGACCGGGCTGATGTTGGCGCAGGCGGGGGTGATGGCCACCAGTCCGGCAACGATGCCCGATGCAGCTCCCAGGGAGGTGCTGTGCCCGTCGCGGATGCGTTCAACCACGAGCCAGCCCAGCAGCGCGGCGGAAGGGGCGGCGAGCGTGTTGACCCAAATCAGGCCAGCTTCCTCGGCGGTGCTTGCGGCTCCCCCGTTGAATCCGAACCAGCCGAACCAGAGCAGGGCGGCACCGAGCATGACGAAGGGGATGTTGTGCGGGCGCTGGCTGGGATCCTTGGCAAAGCCGCGGCGCTTGCCGAGGATGAGTGCGAGGATCAGGCCCGCCACGCCGGCGTTGATGTGGACCACAGTGCCGCCGGCGAAGTCGATGGCTTCCCCGACCACGGAGCCGATGGCCCCGTCTTCACCGAGGATGCCGCCGCCCCAGATCCAGAAGGCGATGGGGGCGTAGACGAGGGTCACCCAGACGGGGACGAAAACCATCCAGGCGCTGAACTTGGCACGGTCGGCAATGGCGCCGGAAATCAGCGCAACGGTGATGATCGCGAAGGTCGCTCCATAACCGGCAGCGATGAAGCCGTCGGTACCGAGCATTGATCCCATCCCGAATCCGTCTGCGGGGTTTCCGAACAAGCCGGCGATGTTGGCGCCGCCGCCCGAAATGGAGTTGCCCCAAAGCACCCACACCACGGTGACGAGGGCGATGGCCGAAAAGCTCATCATCATCATGTTCAGTACGCTCTTGGCCCTGGTCATTCCGCCGTAGAAGAATGCCAGTGCCGGGGTCATCAGCAGGACGAGCGCGGCGCACACCATCATCCATACCTGAGTCGTTGTTAGCTCCATGTCTAACGCCTCCCTGAATCGTTTGCGAGTGTTTCCCGACTGATTCAAGAATTCCCTGACGGTGTTACGTCCAACACGATCAACCGTTTCGTGGTGGTTACCGAATGCGCCTGGAGGTAAAAGGCAGGTGTCCCCAATATTTCCGCTGTGTTTCGGAAACCGTGCGGGCATGGCAAAGGCCCCCGGTTCAAATATGAACCAGGGGCCCGTTTTGCCGTCAGCCTTTGAGCGGCTATTTATTGGCTCCTTGGGTCAGGAAAGCTGCCATTCCTCGGCGAACGGGGTGGCCAGGCCGGCCCACGGCTTGTTTGTATCGCGCCAATTGACCACATCCGGATCTCCTTGGACTTCGTAGCCGGGGGTATGGTTCCAACGGAAGTTGAGTTCGGTGCGTTTCGACCCTACGAAAACATTGACGGCCTCGCGGAAGCTCATCCCATAATCCAGGATCATGGGCACAAGGTGTCCAGCCAGGTTTCCGGTCCGGGCACGTTCAAGATCGACGACCATGACGTTGGGGTCAAAGGTCTTGAAATCGCTGGTGAGCTGCCGGTGCGTCGCAAACACGAATTCGAGGGCCCTTTGGTTATCTGTCTTCTGCCGGCCGGAAACTCGGCGAATCAGCTCCAGACCACTTTGACGCCCATGATTCCGGTCATCACTTGCGGTGACGAAGTCTCCTGCGGCGGGTGCCTGGGCAACGAGCAAGGAAAGGTCCGACCGAACCAGTGCTGAGGCGGGAAGGAAAACGGCCGTGGCAGCATTGGGCAAGCATTCGGCAGCGAGCGCAAGCGCCAACTCGTGTCGCTTGGCGGCGGAAAGTCCGCTGCCCAACGTATCGAATGCGGACGCTGCGGGACTTATCCAGTTAATTGACAGGGGCAGGTCCTGGGCAATGACTTCGTTTCGTTCCGCATCGGTCGGATCGACGCAGAGGATCCAGACCTCCACGGGACCTGTTGTGTGAGCCGCGATTGACCGCACCAACTTGGCTAGATGCTTCAACTCGCCTCGTCGAACGTCGACCACAACGTGTGTCGTTTCGGCGTCCGTGGCCCCTACCCCGGTTGCGGCAAGCGCCGACAGGACCGGTGAGAGTTCCTCGTTGCCGATGACGCGAAGATTGGCCGAAGCCAGGTAGTCGTCTGCTTCGGCCATGGCGGGGGCACAGATTTCGCGCCATTTGGCGTAAACGTCGCCTTCGCTGGCACCGGTGGCGATGAATTGGAGCATGGTGGAAGCCTTGTCCAAGATGCCTTGCCGAATCCGGTCAAAGTCCTCGTCGGTGGTGTCGATCAGGCCGCCGAAGCGATTGTCGGAGCGGTTCTTGGGCAAAAAGGTCACCTTCGAGCCAACCGAGCGCGCCGGGAGGAAGCAGTGCAAGCGTGAGGTCACCACGGTGTTGTATTCCAGGTGATAGTGGGATACCCAGTCACGAGCGAGCCGGAGGTTCTGCTCGAACGAGAGAGAACGGATCCCTGTTTGGACCTGGGTTCGGGATTCCCCCGGACCAGTCTGCGGCGAATCGACGTAGAGGGTGGCATTTCGCGTATCTTCGCCGTCGCGCCGGAATACCGTGTCGATGGTCGTCGTCATGCATCCAGAGAAGAACGCAGGCACTCCGACGGCCCTGAGCAGCGCGACGGTCTGCCAATCACGACAACCCACCGGAGCATACTTGCGCAGGTACTCGATGGCGTCCGGTGTCAACATGGCCGGAAAGCGGACGAAAACGGAGAGCAGGATCGGCCGGAGGTTTTCGTGAAAAGGAACACCGAAGCCCTGGTTGAACGTATCGTGCATGAACCAGCCAAATGTGAGCGCCCAGGTTTGCTTCGGGAGCGCCTGATAGGGGCTTCCGTCACGATTGAGTTCGAGAAGATTCAAGGTGGCGGCCGACCCGTCCACCATTCGCTCATTCTTGGCAGATGCCCTTAGCTCTTCGGCGAACTTGACGATCTCTGGGTTGCCGGCAAAGTTAAAGTTCCGCTGGCGGACGATGTGCCCCATGGACGCCACCGTTTGGATGTAATCCCCAATGTTCCGCGACGTAATATCCGGCTGCTCGTACCCCATGATGCCGTAGTTGATGGTGCCTTCGATCTCCGGGATCTCGGCCCTTCGGCTTCCTTCAGGCAGCCATGTGGCCAGACGCGCAACTTCTTTCCGAAAGTGCTTCGTCGTGGTGGCTTCCGGAAGCTCCTGTGCCATCCCGATGAGCAGTCTGGCCTGGTCATGGAGGCCGCGCGCCAGAGCCTTCTGCGCCACATGCAGCAACGCCGAAGAGCTCCAGCGACGGACACGACCGGAGTCAATGTCAGCGTCGAGGATAGACGACATTTTCGCGCCCAGCACGCCAAAGCCGGCAGCGTAGAGTTCATCCGCTACTGCTTCCGACGCAGGTGTATTCGCTATTTCGGAAAAGACCTCCCAGGCGCTGACATATCCCGAGCTACGGAGCAATCCAACGCCGAGGATGGCCGTGCCCATGGTACGGGTGGCCGGCTGGCTTCGAAGGGAATGACCTATTGCCACGGCCTTGGTGCGGTCGCCGGCCTTGATCAGGTGTCGGACACCGGTCAGTACAGACTGGTCCAGGGATTCACCGCGAGCCAACTGCTCAAGATTCACCATCCCTGATTTTGCCTTGCGTGCTGCCTCGACTTTCAGTTGGACGGCATCCTTGGTGGGCGGGGTAGCACCCTTTCCGTTTCCAGACGAATCCGCCTCCGGAAATTCCCCTTCCAGCGCCCGGTATCCGTGGATGAAGGCGTCGGCAGTCACTGAAGACGCGGTCTGGACAGACTTCGTGGCGGTTGTGCCCGCGAGGCGTGACACGGTCGGCATGACCTGTCGGGCGGCAGGGCCCAGGACTTTTTTGAGGCTCTTTTTCAGGGGTGGGACAAAGGGAGAGGTGGACCAGATCGTTGGGCTCAAGGATTGCGCCTACAGCTTTCAGTCGAAGTTGATGCAAATAATTTACAAGTGTATCGGTGCCAAGTTGTCTCGAACCCGGTAGCGGATTGGCCGTGGCGTGCGGTTTCCCATGGGGCAATCCGGGGCCGGAACACCGATGGAAGGGCCTGGGATGCCTCCTGCGGGACCAGACTCGGAAGATCGATGGCAGCTTGCGCCTGGAACCGGCATTCCTCGATGCATCGGTAGCGTCGCCAAGGTTTCGGACGGAGACTTGTCGCCGCGATCCCCCGGACGCACGAAGGCGGTTCCGACGTGGAACCCCGCATGGATTCGAGAACAAAAATCCGAAAATCAATCGGGGAATAGAGGATCCATATATGTCCTTACTTTACTGATACGCCGACCAGAGTCTCACTGATCTTTTCGTCCAGCTTCTCTGTGAGAGTACGGGCAAACGTTGCAGTGATATGTGATCCGTCGAAGTATGGAACGACCGAACCAATGATGGCGGGACAGTTGTCCGGCCCACAGAAGTATTTGGTCATATCAACGATTCCAACGTAGGAAAAGTCGTTTTCCTGCTCCGCGGTGGCAAGTGGATCCAAGGATTTCCATGACTTCGCCGTACCGGAGCACTCCTTCATTGGGTCATCGCTGCTGGCCAAACAATCCGGGACGTTGCTGACAGTGTTCCCGGGGAACGGGGTGTCGCGGATGATCACAATGGGCGTTCGCGCCGCTTTCCACCTTTCAAGGTAACTGGCATAACCGTCAACGGCTGGCTGCTCGGTATTGGCCAAGTCGAACCCTTCCACGGGTCGTACTTGCCGGTTGGAGGTGATGATCAAGTCGTACTTGCCCGATTGCGTTTCCTGCTGAACCCATTTGCCGTAGTCAAGACATCCCTTGATCTTGGCCGGCGTGCCGAATGCGGTGGGCGCGTCGGTCGGTGTGCAGCTCGACGCCAGATATGTGGTGATTGTCCACCCTTGGCGATCGGCAATCTCGGCCAACGCCGGCAGCCACTGTCCTGCATGTGAGTTGCCGGTGAGTGCAACTTGGACCTTGCCGTCTCCATAAGTGCAGACAGGTCGCTCGCTATAGTCGCCATTGGACCAGCACTGGTCCGCGTAGGCCTGGGACTTGTCGTTCTTGGCGGCAGCCGGCGAGGGGACCATCGGGGATGCACCGGTGTTGGCGCACGAGTTCATCATCGCCGCGGCGCCGAAACAGTCCACGCCGACCTCAGCCTGCACACGTTGGATTTCGGTGGCCAACTTATCGCCGGTTTCCTCATTGCTCGACCCGGCATTCACCATGGCGGCTCCAAGGAGACCCAGGATTACGGTGCCGGCCAATAGGAATCGACCTCCGGTCAGGATCCTGCCCGTGTCCAGGTGGGCGCGGAAGCGGTCCTCCACATAGCGCTTGGTGATCATTGAAAGGACAATTGTCGCCGCGATGATTGCGGCCTTGTCCAGCAGGCCGAGCTCGCCACTGTAGAACGGCAGGAATACGATAAGCGGCCAATGCCACAGGTAGATCGAATACGAGTGGTCGCCGAGGAAGCGCGACGCAGAATGGCCCAGCAGTCCCTTGGGTGAGTGGGCATGCGAAGCATTGGCCCAGATCACCAACGCAGTGCCAAGGACGGGCAGGGCCGCGGCATAGCCGGGGAACGGGGTGGCACCGCTGTAGGCGACACCTGCATAGGCGATGGCCAGCAACCCGATCCAGGCCAGGACGGCGTTGAACCTCGAGCGACGCAGCATCGTGCTCGCCGCGGGAAGCACGGCAGCAAGGGCGCCGATGGCGAGTTCCCAGGCACGGGTGAAGGTGGAGAAATAGGCAATCCCCGGATCTGTCACGGTGGAGATGGCGGAGAAGGCCAGCGAGGCCACCACTATCAGGGCGATGCCGGTCGCGACCACCACCCCGGTATTTTTGCGCAGCATGACCGCCAGGGCCACCAAGGCGGCAATGATCACCGGCCAGAAAAGGTAGAACTGTTCCTCAACGGACAACGACCAGAAGTGCTGGACCGCCGATACGGCGTTGTCTGCCGCGAGGTAGTCCACGCTGGTTGACGCCAACCGCCAGTTCTGGACGTAGAAGGTCGAGGCAACAACCTGGCTGGCCCAGTCCTTCCACACCGTCACCGGGGCAATGAGTGGAATGGCAGCCAACGTCGCACCGAGGACCAAGAACGAGGCCGGCAGCAGGCGCTTGACCCGCCGCATCCAGAAGGCCACCAAGTCCGACCACGACTTCGGGGGCCGCTTCATCAGGTGCGAAGTGATCAGGAATCCGGAGATCACAAAGAAAACGTCGACGCCGATGAAACCGCCGGTCAGTCGCTGTGGCCACAAGTGGTAGACGACCACCAGGGACACCGCGATGGCACGGAGTCCCTGGATGTCGCCGCGGAAGACCTTGGACTGTCCGTGCTTGTTTCCCTCGCCAACTCCGCTGCCAGTCCCCGGGGCGTTGGGTTCGGCGAAATGACGGCCCTTGACTTGGGTGGATCCTTGGGTTTCTTGAATCATCTGTCCTTAGTCCAGCAGTGCGTCGACGAACGCCGCCGCATCGAATGGCGCCAGGTCGTCCGGTCCCTCGCCCAGGCCGACCAACTTGACCGGCACGCCGAGCTGGCGCTGGATGGCGACAACGATGCCACCCTTGGCGGTGCCGTCGAGCTTGGTCAGCACGATGCCGGTGACGTTGACGACCTCGGAAAAGACCTTAGCCTGGTTCAGGCCGTTCTGGCCGGTGGTTGCATCGAGGACGAGGAGGACCTCGTCAACGGTTGCCTTCTTTTCGATGACGCGCTTGATCTTTCCCAGCTCGTCCATCAGCCCGACCTTGTTCTGCAGCCGGCCGGCGGTGTCGATCATGACGATGTCGACTTCCTGCTCGATGCCGGCGGTCACTGCCTCGAAGGCCACGGAGGCGGGGTCGGCGCCATCGATGTCGGACTTGACGGTGGGAACGCCCACGCGGTCCCCCCAGGTGGCTAGCTGCTCGGCGGCCGCGGCGCGGAACGTGTCGGCCGCACCCAGGATGACGTCCTTGTCCTCGGCGACCAACACCCGTGCCAACTTGCCGATGGTCGTGGTCTTGCCGACGCCGTTGACGCCGACCACCATGATCACGTTGGGGCGGTCCGCGTGGCGGACGGGGATGAAGTTTCGGTCCATGGCCGGATCGACCAGCTTGATGAGTTCCTCGCGCAGCATGTCGTGGACGCGCTGGGGGTCCCGGCTGCCTTCAACCTTGACGCGCCCACGCAGGGCGTCCACGAGCTCGAGGGTCGGCTCCGTTCCCAGGTCGGCCAGGAGCAGGGTCTCCTCGATTTCGTCCCAGACGTCCTCGTCGATCTTGTCCTGGCTCAGCAGGGCCAGCAGGCCCTTGCCCAGGACGTTGTTCGACTTCGTCAGGCGGGCCCGCAGGCGTGCCAGGCGACCCTGGACGGGCTCGGGGACGTCAATGGGGACGAAGACCTTGCCGGCGGCTTCCTCGGCGACCTCGGTCTCCGGGGCTTCCGGCGTTTCCACCGGGGCGCCCGTTTCCGGGGCCTCGGTGGTGGGTGCTTCGGCGGTGAGGGTGGGCGCTGGGTCGTTGGCGTCGCGCGGACCGGTGTACGTTCCCTTGGGTGCCTTCCGGCCCCGGACAAGGAAGAAGGCAGCACCAATACCGACGACGGCAACCACTGCAACAAGGACAATGATCAAGTTAAGTTGTTCTGACACCGTCCTAGCTTCTCACAGACTAAACTTGTCTTACTTATGCCAAAGAATGCCTCGACCCCCAATTTCCCGGAAAAGTCGGTTAATACCGACTTGCGGAAACTGCCGTCGGTACCCCGTGAAATCCGCGTGCTTGTCGCGGCCGCCTTCGTTGTCGCCCTCGGATTCGGGCTCATTGCCCCGATCCTGCCGCAATTCGCCACGAGCTTTAATGTCGGCGTTGCGGCGGCCAGCGTCATTGTCAGCATCTTCGCCTTCGCCCGCCTGGTTTTCGCCCCGGTCAGCGGCAAGCTGACCGACTGGCTGGGAGAGCCTGCCGTGTACGTCACCGGCGTGCTGATCGTTGCCGCCTCGACCATCCTCTGCGGCTTTGCCCAGTCCTACACGCAGCTGCTGGTCTTCCGCGGCCTGGGCGGCCTGGGCTCGACCATGTTCACGGTCTCGGCCATGGCCCTGATCGCCCGCATGTCACCGCCCCAAATTCGCGGCCGCATCGCCGGGCTGTATTCCGGCTCCTTCCTGCTGGGCAACGTCGCAGGTCCGGTACTCGGTTCCCTTGCCGCGGGCATGGGCTTTCGGATCCCGTTCTTCATTTACGGCGGGGCGCTCGTGGTCGCGGCCTCTATCGTCTATTTCTCCCTGTCCCACTCGCGCCGCGCAACCGTGAAGACGGCTGCGGAAAAGGCAGCTCCTGTGGCCGACCGCATACCCCTTTCCGAGGCCTGGGGCGCGGCGTCCTTCAAGGCAGCATTGGTTTCCGGCTTCACCAATGGCTGGATGGCCTTCGGCGTGCGGATGTCCCTGATTCCGCTCTTTGCCGTCGCCGCCTTCGCCTCGCAGGGCACGCTGCTCGCGGGCCTGGCTCTGGCGATCTTCGCCGTGGGAAATGGTGCGGCCCTGACCGTGGCGGGCAGGCTCACCGACACCTACGGCCGCCGCCTGCCGATCCTGGTCGGGCTGACCGTCGCCTCGCTGGCCACCGCAGCCATCGGCTGGGTCGACACCATTCCCCTGTTCATCGCCTTGTCTGTCATCGGGGGCCTCGGGACCGGGCTGATGGGCCCGGCGCAGCAGGCGGCCATCGCCGACGTGGTCGGCCAGGGCCGCAACGGCGGAAAGGTCATGGCCACCTTCCAGATGGCAACCGACTTCGGCTCCATCATCGGTCCGATCCTGGCTGGTTTGATCGCCGACAGGGCAGGCTTCGGGTGGGCATTCACGGTCAGTGGCGCCCTGGGGCTGATGGGGGTCATTGCCTGGCTCCCGGTCAGGGAAAGGCGCGAGGCGGCCGCCACCGATGCTCCAGACTCGGCCGCCAATCCGGGTTCCCCGTCGGAACCACGCGACGAGAAACGGTGAACTCCCCGGGCTGAACCAAGCCGCATTGGCGCCTGCCTCGTGGCCGGGCGGCCCGCGGCTGGGTCGCGTCAGGCGCTCTGCGCGTCCTCGCGCTCGATGCGCTGGCTGATCACCATGGAAACGCCGTCCCCGCGCATTGTGACGCCATAGAGCGCGTCGGCGACCTCCATGGTGCGCTTCTGGTGCGTGATCACAATGAGCTGGCTCGATTCGCGCAGCTCCTCGAAGATCGTGATCAGCCGGCCCAGGTTGGTGTCGTCCAGGGCCGCCTCCACCTCGTCCATGACATAGAACGGGGAGGGCCGGGCCTTGAAGATGGCCACCAGAAGGGCAACGGCGGTCAGTGACCGCTCGCCTCCGGAGAGCAGGGAAAGGCGCTTGATCTTCTTGCCTGCCGGGCGGGCCTCCACCTCGATGCCGGTGGTCAGCATGTTCTCCGGGTCGGTGAGGACCAAACGTCCCTCTCCCCCGGGGAAGAGCCTGCCAAAGACGCGCTCGAACTGTGCCGCGGTGTCCTCGTAGGCCTCCGTGAAGGCACGCTCAACCCGTTCGTCGACGTCCTTGATGATGTCCAGCAGGTCCTTGCGGCTCTTTTTCAGGTCCTCGAGCTGCGAGGTCAGGAACTGGTGGCGTTCCTCGAGCGCGGCGAACTCCTCCAGCGCCAGCGGGTTGACCCGTCCCAGCGCCGAGAGATCCCGTTCGGCCCGTTTCAGCCGCTTTTCCTGCTCCACCCGGTCGAACGGGATTCCCTCGGGAATTTCGTTCCCCTCGTCGTCGACTTCCTGGCGAAGGGCCGCCCATTTGTCGTCCTCGGCCGCCGGTTGCGGCACCGGCAGGTGCGGCCCGAAGTTCTCGATCAGGTGCTCGCTGGTCAGTCCGAGTTCCTCGATGGACCGGTTTTCCAGCGTCTCGATGCGCATGCGCTGCTCGGCGCGTGCCATTTCGTCGCGGTGCACCGAGTTGGTCAGTTCCGCCAGCTCGTGGCCCAGCTTGTCGACCCTGCCGCGGACCACTGACAGCTCCGCCTCCAGTTCCTCGCGGCGTGCCTGGAATTGTTCCCGTTCCCTGTCGGCAAGCTCGATGGAAACGTCCATGAAGGAGACGACGCGCTCGACCTTTGCCGAGACCTCGCGGGCAGCAATTGCCTGCTTGCGGCGGATCTCGGCCCGGCGTTGCGCCTCCGCACGCGCGCGGCGTTCGGTCTCCGCGGCGCGCTTGAGCGACTCGACACGGCCGCGCAGCCCGTTGGCCCGCTCCTCCGCGCTGCGCAGCGCCAGGCGCGCGTCAAGTTCCTTCTGGCGGGCGGCGGCGGCTGCCGCGGCAAGTTCGTCACGCCGGTCGGTCTCGGGTTCGTGGTCCTCGGGAGCCTCCTGGGCCATGTCCAGGCGCTCGATGAGCTCGGCGAGCTTCTCCTGCTCCACCTCAAGCTTCTCCTGCGCCACCGCGATCTGCTGTTCGAGGCGTTCGCGTTCCCCCTGCCCCTGGCGCAGCAGCGACCCCAGCTGTTCCATTCGCTGGGCCACAGCCGAAATCCTGGCATCCGAATCGTGCAACCGGCTCAGCGCCGAGTCGGCCGCTTCCTCTGCGGACATGAGCCTGGCCGTGAGGTCGGCTGCCTCAAGGCGCAGGGCGCCGAGGCTTTCCTCGACCGCTGCAAGCTCGGCGGCCGTTTCCGTGATTGCAGCGTTCTGTTCGATCAGTGAGGGAGCAGCGGTGGTTCCGCCGCTGGCAGAGCCGGCGGTGAGAATGTCGCCGGCCAATGTCACTGCACGGGCGTTCGCATCGTGTGCCAGAAGCTGCTGCGCCTCGGCAAGGTCCGTGGCAACCACCGTGCTTCCCAGCAGGTGCGCCAGCGTGCCGCGCAGGGCCTCGGGTGCGCTGATGACGTCCAGCGCATGTTTCCCGAAGGGGGCCAGCGATGTGTTATTGGCGGCCGCGTCAAGGTTGCCGCTCACCAGGTGGACGCGACCCCCGTCCGCTTCCCGGAGTCCTCCAAGAATTGCCAGCGCGTGGTCCAATTCCTCCACCGCTATGGCCTCGGCAATCGGACCCAGGGCAGCCGCCACGGCGACCTCGAATCCAGGTTCGACTTCCAGATATTGCGAGAGGCGACCCATCAAACCATCATGCCCGCCGGCCAGGACGTCTTCCGAGGCATCCTTGCGGATGGCCCCCTCACGCAAGGCCTCAAGCCTTCCACGCAGGGAACCCAACCGCGTGGCAAGTTCCTGTTCCCGTTTGCGCTGGGAATCCATTGTTGCAACCAGGGCCTCGTGGCGGTCGGCGGCGTGTTCATAGGCCGTGTCAAGGTCCTCCTCGCCGTCCTGCACGGAGGCGGCCTGCTGCTCCAGGGCGGCAAACTCGTTGGCCGTGCCCTCACGGCGCGCAGCCCAACCCTGGAGCGACTCGCGCAAACGGCCCAGCTCGCCCTCGGCGGCCTCGACCTTGCTCCGGGAGGCACCCACCTGGCCGGCGAGCCTGGCCAGCCCCTCCCTGCGGTCAGCGGCAACCCGCAGCTCGTTGGTCAGGCGTTGCTGTTCGGCATGGGCCGCTTCCTCGGCATCCGACTTGGCCTCGAGTGCTTCCTCCAGCAGGTCCTGGCGCATCTCAAGGTTTTCCTCGAGTTCCTCCAGCTCATCGCGCAGGCGCTCGGCCTGGGCCTCCAGGCGGTCGGGGTCGCGGCTTGGGTCAAATTCAACGCCGTCGGAACCCAGCAAGCGGGAGCGTTCGGCCGACAGCGCTCCCAGGGAGCGGAATCGCTCGCGGGTCGAGGTCAGCCCGAACCACAGGTCCCGGGCCTTGTTCAGGGCCGGGGTGGCATGGGCCGCGGCCACTTCAAGGGTGGTGAGTTCTGCGCGGGATTCCTCGAGTCGACCCTGGACCACTTGCTGTGCGGCGCGTTGCTCTGCCTCGTCGGCTATGTCCTTGTCAAGGGCGGCGCGCAGGGTCACCAGGTCATCGGCCATGAGCCTGGACTTGGCGTCCCGCACCTCGAATTGCACGCTCTGGGCCCGGCGGGCGATCTTGGCCTGCTTGCCCAGGGGCGTGAGCTGCCGGCGGATCTCAGTGGTCAGGTCCTCGAGCCGGTTCAGGTTTCCCTGCATGGCGTCGAGTTTTCGCACGGTCTTTTCCTTGCGCCGACGGTGCTTGAGCACCCCGGCCGCCTCTTCGATGAATCCGCGGCGGTCCTCGGGCGTGGCGTGCAGGATCCGGTCGAGCTGGCCCTGGCCGACGATCACGTGCATTTCACGGCCCAGCCCGGAGTCGGACAGGAGTTCCTGGATATCCAGGAGCCTGCAGGAGTTCCCGTTGATCGCGTATTCGGAGCCGCCCGCGCGGAACAGCGTCCGGGAGATGGTGACCTCGGCGTATTCGATGGGCAGCGCGCCGTCGGCGTTGTCGATCGTCAGGGAGACGTGGGCCCGGCCGAGCGGGGCGCGGCCGGAGGTGCCGGCGAAGATGACATCTTCCATCTTGCCGCCACGCAGGGTTTTTGCCCCCTGCTCCCCCATGACCCAGGCCAAGGCGTCCACGACGTTTGACTTGCCCGAACCGTTGGGACCGACCACTGCCGTGACACCCGGTTCGAATTCGAAGGTCGTTGCCGAGGCAAACGACTTGAATCCGCGAACGGTGAGTGTTTTCAAATGCACGTGGAAGCGTCCTGGGTTTTTGGTGGCTAAAGTGGTCGGAGGGCTGGCCTCCATCCTATCGAGTCACCTCGGCTCAACGGCGTAGGTCAGGCCCTGCATACAGGTATTTTCATCAAGAATGCTAGGAGAAGACCCCTTGAAGAGTCTTTTGGCCATTGATTCATGGCCTTCGACACACGCGGCCTCGGCCGTGGTTGCCGCCGACGGTGCCGTCCTGGGCTCACACGGTGACGTCGACCGCCGCTTTGCGCTGGCCTCGGTCACCAAGTTGCTCAGCTCCTATGCGTTCCTGGTGGCCTTGGAGGAGGGCGCCTTCGAGCTCGATACCCCGGCCGGCCCGGAAGGCTCGACCGTAAAGCACCTCTTGGCGCACACCTCCGGCTACGACTTTGCCGAACGAACGGTGCGCTTTGCCCCCGGGGCCAGGCGGCTGTATTCGAATGTCGGCTTTGAGGTCCTTGCCGAGACCCTGGAGAAGGCCACGGAAATGAGATTTGCCGACTACCTGGGTGAAGCCGTCCTGCAGCCCCTGGGCATGGCGGGCACCTCCCTGGACGGCAGCGCCGCCGCGGATGGCGTTTCCACGCTCGGCGATCTCGTGGCTTTTGCGGCCGAGCTGCAGAGCCCGACCCTGCTGGATGTGCAGACCCATTCCCAGGCCACGCACGTGGTGTTCCCGGATCTTGCCGGGATCCTTCCGGGCTACGGACGCCAAAGGGACAACACCTGGGGCCTGGGATTCGAAATCCGTTCGGAAAAGTCCCCGCACTGGACCGGCCTGCTGAACTCGCCGGAGACCTATGGGCACTTTGGCCAGGCGGGGACGTTCCTGTGGGTCGATCCGGCATTGAGCGCGGCGTGCGTGACGCTGACGGACAAGCCGTTTGGGCCGTGGGCCGTCGAAGCGTGGACTCCATTCAACGACGGCGTCGTCAAGGAACTTGTGGGCAAGTAGCGCCGGCGGGCGGTTTCAGCGAAAGGATCCTTTCGCGAAACCGCCCGTTCCGACAGCGCCTTTTCTTTCGGCTACTTGCGCAAATCGAAGCTCAGGCTGCCATGCACTGTCGCGTAGATACGGACCCCGGGCACCGGCTGCGGGAGGTCCGCGTCGACCGGGCAGATGGTCCGAGCCGGTTTTCCGGTTTGACCCGAGGAATCACTTGCTGTGGTCCAAACATCGACGATCTCTTTTTCGAAGACCCTGAGGTCGTCGTTGCCGATCAATGCCGTGTGCAGGTTCCCGGCGGAGTCCATCGCCGAACTATCTGCACGCAGTCGCTTATTGACCTGCTTGTTTCCCGCCCTGTTCTTCAGCACGATCTCGGCCCCGGTCAGCGGCGCCATACTGGAAAGCCGCAAGGTAATTCCGCTCCCGGTTGCCGTTGCCGAGACGGTCTCCATGGGACTGTCGATGTTCTGCCTTTTGCGGACCACCCTCAGGATTTCTTCGAATGCCTGCTGCTGGATGAGGAGAGTCAGGGACCGATCTGCGTCCTCCAATTCCCGAAGCAGCGGCTCCGGAAGGAAGCGATCGACGAAAGCTGCATGCGATGTAACCCATTGCCTTTGCACGCGTGATTCCATGGCCAGGAATCTCGATGGTTCATAGAACCGCAGGCCCTTTCGCCTGAACAGGTCGAGCACGAGCAAGTCGGCAAGGCCACGGTCGTCGACCCCATGCTGCAGGATCGTTGATATCTCCGTCAGTGACTGGACGTAACCGGCGGGGTCGATTGGCCCGCTGCTGATATTGGTTCCCACCGCGCGGGTTCGAATAAAGTAGTAATCATAGTCTGAAAGAATTGAAATCTTTCGTGCCTTGAGATAGCACGAAGTCATTACAATTCCGTCTTCCAGACGAACTTTCTCTTCATGAAACCGAATGTTGTGCTCTTCCAGCAGGGATCGGCGTACCAGCTTCTGGGGAGACAAGGAGCGCAAGATCGTACGAAGTGGGACGTCTTCGATGGTTTTTGTGAATAGCGAGGCCTGGACGCGCCTCCCGCCAATCCCAATCATTTTGGGGACAACTACATCCGAGGAATGCTCCCGGGCGTAGTCGACCATGCGACGCAGAGCTTCGGGGCCCAGATGATCATCCGCATCGCAGAAGAACACGAATTCGCCACGGCTTTCGGATATGCCCACATTTCGAGGCTTGCCCGGCCAGCCGCTGTTTTCTTGATGAATGACCCGAAAATTGGCATTCCTGGCTGCATAGACGTCCAGAATTTCGCCGCTAAAGTCGTTGGATCCATCGTCCACTGCGATAACCTCAAAGTCACTGGACGGCAGGTCCTGGGCCTCGAGGGAATTCAGGAGTTCCGTCAGATAGGGCATCGCGTTGTAGACCGGGATGATGACCGACACGGCACATGCGCCGGGCTCTCGAGCCAAGGGACTCTTTTGCATCTTCCCGTCAGCCATGGAACGCATCGACGGATCCATGGCTGACGGAATCGAAACGTCCTTGGCCTTCTTTTTTCCCAATCCCCATCTTGACTTCAACCCCACCGGGATCCCCCTTTTTGTTTCCGATACGGTTTAAAAATACCCGCACCACAGTAAATACCTGAAAATTGAATTCACAAGAAATCCTATTCTCAGCAGTACATTACCATTACGTCGCCACTATCGGTTCACAGCCGGTCCTGCCGGGCAGCCCACTGGCAGGGTGGCCATGAGAAAACGCCGCGCACCACAGCCTCCGGGCGGCAGTTTGCCAATAGTGACCTGGTTGTCCCGCCGCCCGGCATGCCCCTATACGCGCTTGAGCGATAGGCCTCCGTGCAGGGTACGGTAGCTTCGCCAACCACAAATCGTTGCTGCTTTCAGGTCACCGAAGGCGACGCGCTTTCGAGTCGTGCCACCATTTGTGGAGGCGAAAGCGTCCAGGATCGTTCCCGGCGCGCTTTCACCCAAGGAAAACATCCACGTGCCCGCCTCGCTTGTTCTCGCCGATGTCCCCTCGATCGCGTCGCGCTCCACAAGAATCAGGTTCAAATCTGCGCCAAACGAACTGCTGGGTACGAATTCCAGGTCATCGCCACCACCGGGCCGGATCTCGGTGACGATCGGGCCAATGGTCTTCCCGACGATCCGGTCTGGCCGTGGATCGGCGTTGAGCACGTCCATCCAATTCTTGACGAACTTGTCCTTGCTGAATCGCTGCAAAGTCTTCTTGGATTCAACGGCCATGTCATTTCGCATCGCCGGATCCTTCATCAACGCCAGAATTTTGTCAGCCAGTGCCCGATTTTCGCCGAACGGTAAGAGGAAGCCGCTTCGGCCGTCAACGATGACATCCCGTGGCCCGTAATTGGCATCGTAGGCTGCCACGGGTACTCCATGTGCCATGCTTTCAAGGAGTATCAGGGGGAATCCCTCCGATACTGAAGTCAAAAGCGTCACTAACGCCCCACCGTAGATTTCTTCCGGTTTGTTTGTGAAGGGCATGAACCTGACGCCATCCTTTATGCCAAGTTCATCGATGAGATCAGCAAGGCTGTCTTCCTCGGCATCCTTGTATCCAAAGCCGAAAACTTCCATTCTCGCCCGTGGTTCCACGGCGGAAACATGCGCAAATACCCTCATGGCTTCGTCCAGCCGCTTCTTGGCGTGGATTCTCGCGACGAGAACGATCCTGTAGGGATCGACTTCCGCAGAGTGGGTCGATTCCGCGGGTGCTACCTGCCCGATGACTCTCATGATTTCATCGTGTCCGAATTCCTCGGTCATGTCCTTCTTCTGGGCCTCGGTCAGCAATACCAGCTGGTCCCATGAGTCCAGGTTCTTTCCGGCTCTGGTCCAGTTGGGACTGGTCCCGGAACCCGAGACGTATGGCGGCTGCAAATGATTGCTGTGGGCTGTCATGACCTTGAGGATGTTCCGGTGCTTGATTGATCCGACAATGTCATCAACGTTTTCTTTGGGAAGATTGGGAAGGTTCTCGCGGAATTCGGACACAATGGCCGGGGCCTCGTCCTTTTCGAGCTGGCGCTCGAACGCGAACTTGTACAGCCCTCCCATCGTGGCGAATGCACGCGGATTCTCGCCATGGAGGAACGAGGCACCCCACTTCGGGTCGCCGGCCTTCTGCCAAATGGTCAGGAAGCACTTGCCGTCCTGGCCGAAGAAACGTTGAACGGTGGGATTCGGGCTGCCCTGCTGATAGGTAAGGCTCCTCGCGACGGCACCAACCTCGTCCATCTCGTCTCGCCGGTAGCGGAACCTGGCCTCGTCAAAGTGTTCGACGACCTCTATCCGGCCCTGCGCATCAAAGCGCACGTACTGTTCATAGACCCCGTTGCGGAAGTACCGAAATTCCCTGCCCGTTTTACCCGTGGGGAAGGTCGTAACGTCCGGCCCTTCCTCAATGACGTAGGGCGAGCGTTCGTCTGTCGTGGATGGATCCAGCGTGTACAGAATGCTGTAGGCGCTCACCCCTGGATGCAGATGACCGTCCCTTTTGAGTTCTTCGACATCCACCTGCAAGCGGGGCTGTCCGGCCAGGACCGCGATGCTGACTTCCGGCGTTGTCCCTTCCGCGGCGAGGGCATTGGCACGTTCACGAACTGCCTTTACGAGCCCTCCACGTTTGAGCGCAAGGGTATTTACCAGAAAGTGGGGGGTTCTAGTCATGTCGTCAATCCTACCCAACGCGGGCGGGCATAATTCCAATCGCCGGCACAGGCAGGTATGGCAGGTGAAGGGCGTTCCCGATGCAGAAGAGAAGGCATGTGCGCATTTTAGCGGGCCTTCGGTGCTTGAAGATTCGGGGACCTACAAGCGATGCATTGACATCAGCGTGGCTTGCGCTGGCACCTGGGGCAGCTGTAGGAGGAGCGTCCCATGAAGGGATCCCGCCTGATCACCGAGACCAGGCCTTCCTCGGCACAGCGGGGGCAATCCTTGCCCTCGCGGCCGTAGGCGTTGAGCGATCTGTCGAAGTATCCGGAGGCACCGTTGACGTTTACATACAGTGAGTCGAAGCTGGTGCCGCCGGCATCCAGGGCACGTCCCATGACCTCGACGAGGGCAGCGTGAAGACGCGCCACGTCGGGTCGGCGGATCGTTGCGGTGGAGCGCAGCCCGTGCAATTTGGCAGCCCAGAGTGCCTCGTCCGCATAGATGTTCCCCACACCGGAAATCACCTGTTGGTCGAGAATGGCGCGCTTGAGCTGGGTATTTTTCCTGCGCAAGGCCTGGTAGAGGGCCTCGGGCGTGGATGCGGGGTCCAAGACATCGCGGGCAATGTGTGCCGCGGCTTGTGGAACCCACGGCAGCTCCGAACCCATGCCCCCGGGAAATTGGTCATCGGTGGGCACCAGGTGCGAGAGAAACATCCCGCCAAAGATTCTTTGGTCGATGAAACGCAGTTGGTTGGGCTTGGCGGCCACGGGAGAGAGCCCGAGGCGGACCTTGAGGTGCTTCTCGTCCGGCGCGGCGGGATCCTCCACCAACAGCTGCCCGCTCATGCCCAGATGGGCCACCAGAGCGCTCGGCGTGGGCAATCCGTCCAGGAGCAGCCACAGGAATTTTCCGCGGCGTACGGCGGCGCCGATGCGGGTGTGTGTGAGGCTCGCGGCGAAGTCGGCTGGGCCCTCGACGTGTCGGCGAACTGAACGCGGATCCACGACCTGGACCGATTCGACGGTCCGGCCGACGACCCAGTCGTCCAGGCCGCGTCGAACCACCTCGACTTCCGGCAGTTCGGGCATTGCTTATTTGGCCTTGGCGGTGTCGTCCTGCGGGCGAACCATTTTCCAGGTCGCCGCGGCCGATTCCTGCTCAGCTTCCTTCTTGGAAGGTCCGCTCCCCTGGCCGTAGGGTGTGCCGCCGATGTGAAGCACGGCCACGTAGGTGCGTGCGTGGTCCGGGCCGGAACCCGTGACGCGGTACTCGATGATTCCCAGCTTCTTGGCTGCGGCAATCTCCTGGATGGCGGTTTTCCAGTCGGTGCCGGCTCCCAGCACATCGACGTCGTGCAGCAATGGCAGGACCATGCGCATGACCATGTCCCGGGCAACTTCGATCCCGTGGTTGAGGAACGTTGCACCGATCAGGGATTCCATGGTGTCGGCAAGGATTGACGACTTGTCCTTGCCATTGGTCAGGATTTCTCCCTGGCCCAGCAGGATGAATTCGCCCACGCCGAGGGAGCGGGCGATGCCGGCCAGTGCACGGGTGCTGACCACGGCGGAACGACGCTTGGCCAGGTCGCCTTCGGGCAGGTCCGGGTAGTTCTTGTAGAGGTGGTCGGTGACGGCATAGCCGAGGACCGAGTCTCCCAGGAATTCCAGGCGCTCGTTGGTGGGGATGCCACCATGCTCGTAGGCGTAGGAACGGTGTGTGAGGGCAAGACGAAGCGTCTCGGGGTCAATAGTGACCCCGAGACGCTTCAAAAGCTCTTCTGTTGAAGGCATCAGACAGACTTACGCGTCTGCGACCTTGCGACCCTTGTATTCAAGGAACAGCTCGGTGCCTGCGGAATCCGTAACAACCTTTGCCTGGTGCGGCAGGCTGTAGGTGACGCGGCCATTTTCCATGGTCTTCACCAGGGTAGGCGCGGTTGCCTTCCACTGGGCGCGACGGGCGCGAGTGTTTGAGCGGGACATCTTCCTCTTCGGGACAGCCACGGCTACTTCTCTTCTCTCTCGACTGAATGTGTACTCTGTGTCGCGTCCTCTGCGACGATGTCGGTCAGCCCGGCAAGCGCTGCCCAACGAGGATCCAAGACCTCATGGTGATGCTCAGGATCCTCATTCAGGCTTTTTCCACATTCGGAGCAAAGCCCTGCACAGTCTTCCCGGCATACCGGTTGGAACGGCAGTGCGGTCACCACTGCATTCCGGAGCACCGGTTCGAGATCAATTCGATCATCTACAACCTGGTACTGGTCAAGCTCTTCTTCTTCGGTGAACTCGTGTAAGCCCTCGTAGTAGAAAAGTTCTTGAATGTCGGCATCGAAGTCGTACGCCATGGCTTCCAAGCACCGTCCGCATTCACCGCTGATTTCAACAGTGGCGGTTCCGGAGACCAGAATGCCCTCGTGCACGGCTTCGAATCGCAGATCCAGATCAACTTCTGATCCTTCACGGACTCCGATGAGTGCCACACCGATTTCAGCTGGTGCGGCGACCACCTCATCAAGGGTCGTCATGTTTCCGGGGCTTCGCCCAAGATCCTTGGTTAAGAAAACCAGGGGCGAACTGCGATCGATGTCGTGTGACGACGAACGATCTGAACGCTTTTCGCTAATGATGACTCCTGTAGAACATAGACCGACATTACATCCTAGCGCGGTTTGCGACGGGAGCCAAAACCACTGAGGATAGAGCGTTGCGTCACAGGAGCCCCGGTGCCGAAGATTTCATCGACCACCCTGCCTGCTGATTCTCCGTCGTCATGAGGCGCAAACCGTGAAATGAATCCATCGCTGGGTCCGGATTCGTCCAGTTTACCGTCGAGGGCGCTTCTGAGGGTTGACCACAGTTGCTCCTCTTCGGTGACAATGGGTCCAGGCAGTTCCTTTTCGTAGTCCAGGTAAAAACCACGCAGGTTGTCGCGGTAGTTCTCAAGGTCGTAGGCGAAGAATATGATCGGCCGGCGCAGCAGCGCGAAATCGAAAAACACCGACGAGTAGTCGGTGATCAGGACATCGCTGGCGAGGTACAGGTCCTGGATCTCCGGATAGGCCGAAGCGTCGACGATCCGCCCCCGCAGCTCCTCGGGAATCTGGAGCCCGGAACTGACCAGCACGTGCATCCGCAACAGCAGCACGGTGTCTTCCCCAAAGCGCTTGTCAAAGGCCTCGAGGTCGAAGGGCAGCTCAAAGGTGAACCGTCCCTTGCCGTTGCTGGCATCGTCACGGAACGTGGGCGCATAGAGCACGACCTTGTGGCCTTCGGGGATCCCCAGGGTGGTCTTGACTTCCTGCGCCCGCACCCGCGACTCCGGTCGCAGCAAGGGGTCGTTGCGCGGGTACCCCAGTTCCAGGACCGGTCCCTTGTATGCAAAGGCGCTGCGCATCGCCTCGGTCGCGTAGGGGCTTGGCGACAGGAGGTGGGTCCACTGGCCGATGGCACGCGTCACCCGGTCCAGGTACCCGTCGTCGCGGCCGTGGATGTCCTCGATGTCGTTGAGCATCCGCTTGAGCGGAGTACCGTGCCAGGTTTGGACATAGACGCCGTTCTTGCGCCGCGTCATGTAGGAGGGCAGGTTCTGGTTAACCACCCAGTACTTGGCGCGCGCCAGGTTCCAGAAGTATGCCGGCGACAGGCGCTTGACGGTCGTGGTGTTTGGGTCGGTGAACCCATGGGTTCCCGAGTAGATCCAGACCTTCTTGCGCGTGTCCCCGCGCCGGAGCATTTCCTCGTAGATGTAGCGCGGGGAGTCTGCATACTGCTTGCCGAGGCCGGCTTCAAAGACGACGAGGTTGTTGTCCATGGGCAGCTTGCCGGCGAGCACCTGCATGCGCTTCATCAGCGGGAAATAGAAGCGGCTGTTCCGGAAGCGTATTTGTGCGCGATCAACCAACTCGCTTTCCCGCGGATCCTTGATGTCGACCAGCGGCACGTGCATCTCCCGGATGGCTTCGAAGACGCGGGCGGAATGGCCGCGGTCACGGGCCACGATGAATTTGGATGCGCGGTCATGGTAGGTGGTTTCCATCTTCATCCCGCGCCCAACCGTGGAAGCCAGGGATTCAATCAGCGCTTCGCGCGTAAATGAGATCCGCCCGGGCAACTCGCGATCCAGGTCCAGGTGCGATCCCAATGGGCCCAGGAACCGGTCACGGTCGAACTGGAAGTAGTGGACGGGCTTGTCAAGGAAACCAAAGTCAAAGCCAACGCTCGAGTAGTCGGTGACCATTGCCGCACTTTGCTTCATGAGGAACTGCACGTCGACTTCGCCTTGCCCGACAATCCGGACCGGCGCTCCGGCGAAGAATGACCTCAGGTGCTGCATGTTCGGGTGCAGGCAGAAGACCAGTTCAAGTTCTTGATCCCGCACCAAGCCGGCCAGTGCCGGATCATGCAGGAATTCGTTCCACTGCTGGAAGTAGTCGGACTCGAGGAACGATTCTTCGTCTTGCAGCCAGTCCCTCCACGTGGGAATGATCAAGACCTGTCGGGGTTGGACGGGCACGTCCGTGTCGAAGAGCGCATCGAAGCGCGGCAGGCCCGTCACAACCACCTCGCCGGGATCGTAGCCAAAGTCCTTGACGATATAGGACTTCTCACGCTCGGAAGAAACACAGAACAGGTCTGTCTGGAAGCCGGCCGACTTCTTTCCGTAGTTGGGAACCATCCATTTGGTTCCCATGACGCCGTGCTGCAGGAAGACCTTCCCGGCGCGTGACTTCGCCAGGAATGACGGATGGCGCGTGGGGTACAGATAATCGGGGTGGTGCGACCCAATGATGCGATCCGCGGCCAGGGCGATCTCGAAATGTTCCTTCGACTGGTAGCCGATGACATTGCCAAACCGGGAGACGTTCTCGAATTCCGGCGAGGCCTTGTCTATGACGTAGTAGGCGTCTATTTCCGGGTGATTTTCCCGGACGTAACGGAAGAAGTGGTAGCCATTGTCCTGGGCCTTGTAGGGCAGTTCCCCGATGAGCCAGAGGGGCCTGCGTCCACGGCTGGCCAACAGGTGCTTGGCGGGGCTGAAGTCCTGGAGCACCTTGAATGAGGCCTCGTCAATCACCTCAAGAATCAGGGAGGTTGCCTTGCCCTTGAACGTGTAATAAGGATTGACGACAAGTGTCTTGCCGTCGCGGGTGACGTCGCCGGCGCGGGTGGTGGCGCGGATCGCGTACGGAGTCCTGGCCACGCGCACACGCTTCGGTTCGTCGACGCCCTGGACGCCAAATTCGAGGTAGAGGTCGAAGTTGTCCGTTGACTCGATCTTGTCCCAGTCGACATCGGCAAGGGCGGCTTTGGCTGTCCACGTGTACCTGCCGAATCCGTTGCGCAGGCTGGTCTGTTCCTGCATCAACCGAAGGTCAACGGCACCGCTGAACTCCTGGCCGCTTCGCCGCCCCAGGACCAGGAGGCGTGCGGACGACAGACGCGAACTCCGGCTGTAGGCAACCCCGGACAGCTGCAGGTTTCCGGCGACAACGGAAATGGCGTCGGTGCGCAGCGTGACACTGTGCCGGATCTCGCGGTTCATGGCAATCACGAGCTCGCCGCGCTTGTTGACGTAGGGGCGGGCGAGCCCCTCCGGTGCTTCATGTCCTTCGAGGGCGTCCAGTTCGGTGCGGGCGGCGCGACCCAGCACCCGATGGTACCGCACAGGTTCCCCCACCTCGCTCGAGCCTTCATCCACCAACTCATTGACCTCGGCGCGGGTCAGTGTTCCCTCAACTGCCGCGATCTCGACCGCGGCCACGCCGAGTGGGAGTGCGCCGATTTCGCCTTCGTATTCAAGGCAAACTCGGACGATGCCGTCCACCGCGTCGGCTTCCTCCTCGGGCTCCCCCACGAGCCCGGGGGCCAGCGCTTTCCATTGTTCGCACAGGGAGGCGAGGTCGATGGAGCCGGTGGCGCGGTAGGCATCCGTGCCCGCGTCTTCCACGGAGTCAAACGCGATGCGCTCGATGACCGCACTGCCGTGAAGCACACTCAATCCCAGCGGCTTTTGGCTCGTCGCCGAACGGACCCGGAGAAAACGCCCCTCTTGGCTGACCTCCAGGGAAAGCGAGCCCTTGAGCGCCCGGGATTTCCGTTGGGCGTCCTTCCGGTGGATGCGCTTTCCATACAGGTCCTGGACCATGCCGGCCAAGGTCTTGGGTGTTTGCTTCACAAAGCAACCTTTCGTTCAGGAAAAATCTGTGGGGCGGGGAGGAGCGCTCTCGCCATCCGCCTGGGGTGGAGTGGCACCGGACAATCTGCCATGGATCCCGCTACGACCCCGTTGTTGCCCACGTTAGCTGCCGCCTTCACTGGCGATTTCGAAGGAGGACGGCCACGGAAACACGTGCTGCAGGAATTCCTTCACCGTCGAGGTGCGATCAGCATGTTGATGTTCATGGACACTAACTTCGTTCAGGCAGAACATCTGGGGACGTTCTTGCAGGAACAGTCTGGCCAGCTTGAGGTGCACCTGTTCCGAACCCAGGTCGATGTATTGGTAGTCGATCTCCGCGGGGAACGCCGCGCCCAAGGCACATCCGTAGTAGTGCGCAAGCGCCGAGGGAATGGACAGGTCAGTATCGCTTCTGAAGCGTGCCCTGGCTGTCCGGTCGGTTTCCATTGGGTGTCGCTGCGCGATGGTGGTCAAGGTCGACTTGAGTTGCGCATGGGCGACGTGCTTGAACTTGTGGGCGGCCGATTTGCCAAAGGCGGCTTCCAAGAGCCGATTGTTGTTCATGGCCGCGACGTTGACCGGCAGGTTCTGTGCCTCCGGGAGATCGAATCTCGCGTCGGTGAGTGCGAACTTCGGATAGCCCGTTGGCGTGTAGAAGACCTGTTGTCCCAGCAAACGTCCAAAGAACACGTCGTCGTTTACGTAGACGAAACGTTCGGACAGATTGGGGATCCGGTGCAGCTGCGACTCGATGGCGTGTGAATTGAAGGTCGGCAGGGCATCGGGGTCGGCAAAGATCTCGCGGTGGTCCACGAGCGTGATCCTGGGATCCTCGACGTTGAACCATTCGGGGCGCTGCCCCGCAGTGACCACATAGATGTGGTTGACCCAGGGAAGGAATGCCTCGGCCGATCGAAGTGAATAGCGCAATTCGTCATGCGAGGCGTACCTTGCCTGGTCGTCAGCGGTTGGTAGGAGGTTGCCCGTTATCATTGCCTGGGCTTCACGCCGCTGCCGTTGCCACTCTTCGTCGGCCCCATCTACCCACGTGTAGACCAGGTCAATGGGTTCGGCCACTTCCAGGACGTTTTTCTCGGCCGGATTCCTGCCATCCGGGACAACCAACAGGTGCACCCCGATCGCCTCGACGAGGTCCTTGCGGCGACCCGTCTGGGACCTGGTCGCGCAGCTCCAACCGGTCACCGCTCCCGGGGGCAGTGCGTCCTTGGCGATCGGCTCCAGGACCCAGCCGGCGGACATCAATGCGGGACGCAGCGCCGAGGCGTCGCGCTCGCCAACATGGACCTGTGGTCTGCCGCCTGTCCACCGGAGCTGATGTGCGGACCCGGGTCCGCTGCCTGAAAAGGCGACCCCTTGCACCCGCCTAAGTTCCGCAATGGAGAGGGCGGAAGTGGGGGTCTTGCGGTCCAGGAGTTCGATGGACCGTCGCCAGAAGCCGGGCGGAACCATGGTGGCAACTCGGCCTTTCCAACCGGACTCCAGAGACATAAACACAACCTTCGAGGTATCGAATCTAACGCGCGCAGGTACGTTTGCCGCCCCACCAGTCTATTCATTTTCCCTGGCAGGTTCCGACATCCGGGCGCAGGCTCCCCCGAAGACGCACATAGGATGGACCGGTGAGCACCTTCGAAGTCGTGTTGCGACAGTCCCAACTCATGTCCAGAAAAATCCACGCCGTTGCCGTCGAGAAAAGGGTGGCCAGGACTCTTCGCAACAACTTGCCCGGACCTTCGGAGACCGTTGATTTCGTGGTCTTCTTTGCTGAAGGTCCCGGGCAGAGCTACCAACTTGAACAGTGGCTGGCGCCCTTTGAGGCCCTCCAGCGCAGCGGGCACGGCGTGTGCCTGGTGGTGATGAACGCGCTCACGGCCGAACTGGTCACGCAGCGAACCGGACTGCCGGTCCTTCTATCACGCTCCATGGAGCGCATCGAGGCGAGCCTGGCATCGTGGGGCACCTCCGGCATTTTTTATGTCAACAACTCACAGGCCAACTTCACCATGCTGCGGATCAGCGGCCCGGCCCACGTGCACCTGAGCCACGGCGAAAGCGAAAAGTCGTCGATGGTCTCCAACCAACTCAAGGCCTATGACTTTGCCTTCATTGCGGGCCGTGCCGCCCGGACCCGCATCCTGGAGGGCATCCCCCGCTTTGACCCTGCCAAGCTCGTCGAGATCGGCAGGCCCCAACTCGACGTCCCCGCTGCGGGTTCCCCGGTGCACTCCCCCGCCGGGCGCACCAGAGTGCTGTACGCGCCGACCTGGGAGGGCGACGGGAAAAGCATGGCCTACTCGTCAATCACCACTGTGGGGGCCGGCCTCGTCGAGGCGATGCTGGCGGACGGACGTTTCAGTGTGGTGTTTCGGCCACACCCCAAAACCGGCACGTGGTCGGCAACGGCCCGCCGGGAGCTTTCCCGTATTGAAAAAGCCATCGAAGCGGCCGCCGCCCGGGACAAGGATGCCGGGCACCGCGTCGAGGTAGCGGGCGATTCCTCACTGAGCATCAGGGGCTCGGAGGTCGTCGTGTGCGATATTTCGGCCATGGCCATGGATGCCATCGGGCTGGACAGGCCCCTGATGCTGCTGCACAGCACCGATACACCCATGATCCGGGAACTGGACCCGGAGCAGGCCCTGTCGCTGGACGAGGCAGCCGAGGACCTGCTCGAAGGGAATATGCGCGATACCTTGGACACGGTTGCCCGCATGGCCGCCGGCGGTCCCTCCGCGCGGCAACGATCGCTGCGCGACGACGTCTTCGGTGATCCCGCGTTGGGCCGCGCCACGGACAGGTTCATCGCGGCAGCAATCGCCGTCAGCGGCGCCGCTACCCAGGCCTAGGTTGCCGCGGCGATCGCCAGGCGCGACGCGGTGCGGAAGCATTCACCGCACCGGTCTTGACTCCCGGGGGTCGTATGCCTGGCCGCTAGGTGATCTTGCGCAACGCCTGGTCCAGATCCTTTTCCAGGAACGGGGTCAACGTCTTGGCGTAGGTGGCGGTGATGTGGGAGGCGTCGAAGTACACGACGACACCGCCGATCACTGCCGGGCAGGTGCCCTCCTGGCAAAAGTATCTTGTGGGGTCGATAACCGCCACGTTGTCGTGCGCGCGTTCCATTGCCTCCTCCGCCAGGGGATCCATCCACTCCCACCTGTCGGAACTCCCCGAGCACTGCGCATTGGCGTTCGTTGCCGTGGCCACGCAGTCCGGGATGTTCGGCAACGTGGCGCCCGGATAGGGCGTGTCGCGGATAACCACGATCGGAGTGTCCGAGGCGGTCCATTGATCCAGGTACTCGTCGTAGCCATCACGGGCGGGTGCCTCGGTCGTGGCCATGGAATGGCCAAGCACCGGTACCGATTGCCGTTCGGAGGTGATGATCAGGTCAAACTGGCCGTGGGCGGTCTGGTCAAGGACCCACTTGCCGTAGTCGGCGCAGCCTTGGGACTTGACTTCGGCGTCGAACTTCAACGGGGCCTCGGTCGGATTGCACCGCGACACCAGGTAGGTCGTGATGGTCCAGTCCTTCTCGGCGGCCATTTCCTCAAGTGCCGGAAGCCAATGCCCGGCATGGGAATTTCCAACCAGCGCGACCTTGGTCTTGCCGGTTCCGTAGGTGCACGTCGGCTTCTTTTCGTACGGTTCGGTGGACCAGCACCCATCCGCATAGGCAGCAGACTTGTCGTCCTTTGCCAGGGCCGGAGACAGGATCAGTTCCTTCTTCGGCTGGTATTGGCATGCGCCATTTCGATCGGGCAGCGCCGCCGCACCGAAACAGGGAATGGATCCCTGCAGTGCCGCCTCGAGTGAAACATTGGCCGTCTGCTCCCGGAGGTGGGCTTCCGCGGCGACGCCTCCGGCCACCAAGGCAACGGATGCCGTGGCGACGACCAGGAACCGCAGGGGCGTCACCAGGGGCGAGACGTCAAGTGTCTTGCGGAAGGCGTCCTCGACGTATTTCTTGGTGAGCATCGACAGCGCGATGGTTGCCAGCGCCACGGCCACCAGATCCAGGGTGCCCAAGGGACCGGAAACGAACGGCAGCAAGACCAGGATCGGCCAGTGCCACAGGTAGATCGAATAGGAGTGCGCCCCCAGGAACTGGAAGGGCCTGGAGGAAAGCAGTGTGGTCGGCGAATAGCGCGACGTCGCGGCAGCCCAGATCACCACCGCCGTCCCCACGACGGGCAGCGCCGCCTGGTAGCCGGGAAACGGCGTGGACGAATCGTATGCGATGCCGGCGCCGACAATCCCGGCAATGCCCACCCAGGCAAGCGCGGCGCCCGCAAGCGAGGAACTGAAGCGCTCCCGCGGAGTGGGGACCAGGGCCACCACTGCTCCCAGGGCCAGTTCCCATGCACGGGTGAAGGTGGAGAAATAGGCGACCCCGGGTTCCACGGAAGTCAGGTAGATCGAATAGGCGCTGGACAGAACGACAATCAGCGCAACACCGACCAATACGATTCGCTTGGGAATGAGTTTCTTCCTGACCGCAAACCACCAAAGGGCGGCGATGCACAGGGGCCACAGCAGGTAGAACTGTTCCTCGACCGCCAGCGACCAATAATGCTGAACCGCCGTGGGTGCATTGTCCTCGGCCATATAGTCAACGCTTGTGGCGAGCAGGTACCAGTTCTGCGAATAGAACGCCGATGCAATCGACTGGAGCGTGTTGTCCCGCCAAAAGGACTCCGGAGCCAAGACGCGTACCGCGACAACGGTGGAAAACAATACCAACATCGACGCCGGAATGAGCCGCTTGATCCGGCGCAACCAAAAGTTGCCAAATTCCGCCGGCTTGCGCGGCGGATGCTTGATGAGATGGGAAGTGATCAAGAAGCCCGAGATCACAAAGAAGACGTCGACGCCGATGAATCCGCCGGTGATGCTCTGCGGCAGCAGGTGGTAGATGACCACGAGGCCGACGGCTATGGCGCGCAAGCCCTGGATATCTCGTCTGAAGTGCGTTGGCTGGGGGGTGCTCATAATCTCCTGTTGGTTGCAGTCGCGGAACACTTCGGTTTCCTTTTACGCGGAATTCGAGCGGTCGCCGGGGCGGCCCGTCGATTCCACACGGTGCTCCTGGCCCACGGTGAATTGCTCGTTGTTGTTCATCGTTTCGACGGGCCCGTCGGCCAGGTCACCCGCGTTGGCGAGACCAAGGATTACGGACGCCATGCGTCCGTGCCCGGGCACGCCAAATGAGCCCCCGATGGGAGGGCTCATCCATGCAAGGGGGTCGTTAGCTCAGTTCCTTGACGATCTGGCTCAGGCTGTCCAGGGTGTCCTTCAGCTTCGCCACGTGGCGTTCGTCGAACGCACTCAGCACCCGCTTCAATTCGGTGGTGGAAATGCCTGATGTACGGGGAAGGTACACGACCTCGACCTCGTTACCCAGGTCGTCGAACTTGCCTTTCCAGTCTTCGCCAATGCCAAAAACGTTGACGCCGTACTTGGCGATGTCCAGGCGCTTCTGTTCCCAGTTGTCTTCCGGGATGGCCTCGTCGACATACTTGATCGCCCTGACAATCTCGATGCGCTGCTCGAAGGGAACGATTGGCTTCTTGCCCTTGATGGCATTGAATTCGTCGGTTGAAACGCCGACGATCAGGCGGTCGCCTTTTTCCTTGAGGCGCTTGAGGATGTTCAGGTGCCCGATGTGAAAAAGATCAAACGTGCCATAGGTCAGGACTGTTTTTGCCATGTTCAACTCCATTACTGCATTGTTGCGCCCTGAGGCGCAGGGATCGAGATCCTAGATTACGGGTGGTCGGCCGGCCATCAGCATGCGCAGATGGGTCGACCACTTGAGTTTTCGTCGGGGCGTTGCGTACCAGGGACTCTCCCGCCATCCGGCAAGCCATCCGCTGAAGTACTGTCGCACCGCCTCGGGATTCTTGCGCAGGCGGGTGGCTTCGACCAGCGCCCAACTGGACACATAAACCCAACTGAAGGGCCAGCGCAGGTTGCGCTTGGCCAGCCACACCCGGTTTCGGGCGTTGAGGCGGTAGAACTCCTCGTGGCGCCTCTGGTCGACCACGGGGTGGCCGATGCGCATGTCGCCGGCGTACCAGACGTGGTGTCCGGTGTCCCAGACGCGCCAGGCAAGTTCGATGCCCTCGTGTGCGTACCAGAACCCGCCGGCCCAGCCGCCGGTCTCGTCGAAGATGTGGCGGGGCATCAGCAGGCAAGTTTCACCCACGTGGAAGACCCTGCTCGATTCCCCGGCCGTGCGCTTGTTCAGTCTTGGGATCCACCGGGTGGGGTCGTCGTTGCTGGCCGGGTCGGTGATCCTCGGCTGGAGAAGCCCCATTCGGGGGTGGCTCTCGAACCTGGATATTGCCTCTTCGAGGAAGTCCGGGTCCAGGAACCAGGAGTCGTCGTCCAGGAAGCAGAGGTACTCCCCCGTTACCAGCGGGACACCCGCGTTGCGGCCGGCCGGGATGCCCAGGTTGTGTTCCAGGTAGTGGCCACGGACTCCCGTGGGAAGCCCAACCGGATCCCAGCCGTTGCCGACAACGACCACGTCCAGTTCGACCTCTTGTTGGCCCAAGAGGCTCTTCAGGGCGCGGTTCAGTTCCACGGGTCGATTGCCCATGGTCAGGACCACGACGCCGATGGAGGGAAGATTGCCTTCTGGACTCGTCAAGGGATCACCGCAACCGTGACGAGGCCATGGTCGCAACGAAATGCCCGACGTTCACCAGCAGCACGGCCGGGAGGAGGATCCAGAGCATCCACTTCTCGGCGATGCCCGGAATGCCCACGATGACCGAGACAATCGACAGCGCCAGGATGAGGAGGCTGAGTTCCACGGCATGGAGCATCTTGTGGAAGGGCAGGAAACGGGCAGCCGAGCGCAGTTTCCCGACGAGGCTGGCCGGCGAGACCGCGCGCGCCTCGGCCGTGTCCGGGAGCTTGCTCAGTCCTGCCATGCTGCGGGCGGCGTGGACCATCAAGCTCTGGGAGCGGTTGAGCACCAGCAGCACGGAGAGCACCGCGGCAATGAAGAGCGTCGGCCAGGCCTGCGCGGCGTCCGCCCCCTGGGCCTGCAACTCGATGAAGACGCGGTAGCCCACGGCGATCGGGATCAGTGCCTCGGTGGTGTGGTGGCCGACCATGTCAATGAAAATGCCGCGCGGCGACTGGGTGCCGCGCCAGCGCGCCACTTCACCGTCGCTGCAGTCAAAGTAGAGCTGCACTTGGGACAGGACGACGGCCAGCAGCGGTCCCCACACGCCAGGGATCAGCAGGGCGGCCGACATGAGCCAGCCGGCTAGGATCATGAGCCCGGTGACGCCGTTGGCGCTGATGCGCGTGCGCACCAGGACGGCTGTCAGGTAGATGGAGATGTGGCGCAGGTACAGTTCCGCCGTCCAGTGCTCGGCATTGCGCCGGGCTCGGACTTCCGGGGGCTGGCATACCGCGCGTAGCTGCTCCAGAGTCGGGTTATTCGGTCGAATGGGTTCGGTGTTCATGAACGCACCCTTCCCCTATCCAAGGTGCCCTGCGCACCGCGCACGCGACCCTTGACGAAGCCGACGGCCCACGGGAAGTGGATGGCCGGGAAAACACCGAGCATCAAAAGCTTCTCCTTCAAGGTGGTTCGCTTGCCTGTCAATGTCGCAAAGACCACCAGGCCCGCGTATCCGACCGGCGCAAGCTTCAAGAGGTTCAGCGCGACCCGCACGGCGGCGGGCGCCTCGGCCGTCAGCCAGGGGTCAATCAGCCAGGCAACGGCACCCAGGGTGGTACCGACAACCATCAGCGGCGGCAGGTCGTGGCGGATTGATTTTCCGTCAGGGTAGCGGCGCGACAGCTCCCCCCGCCAGACACCGGAAGCATATGACTGGGCGGAGAGGTCCTTGTAGGTATCACGGGGGTAGTAGGCCGTCTCGAGTTCGGGATCGAACCAGACCTTGTATCCTGCCTGGCGGATGCGCAGGCAAAGTTCCCAGTCCTGGGCGCGGTGAAGCGACTCGTCGTAGTAGCCGACCTCGTCGAAGACCTCGCGGCGGAAAATACCCAGATAGGCGGACTCGGCCGGGCCCTCGGGTGCACCGCTGTGGTACGCGGCGCCGCCCAGGCCCCACGGGGAATGGTAGGCCGCGGCTATCGCACGCTGCAGGGGCGTCTTGCCCCGCGCATCCATGAGTCCTCCGACATCGTGGGCGTCAACGCGGAACATGGTTTCCACCCCGCGGGCCGTGTAGGACGGCATGAGCTCGCTGTGCGCGTCGACGCGGACCACGATCGGGTGCTGGGAGGCCTGGATGGCGAGGTTCAACCCGATGGGTGTCCGCCCCTGGGGATTGTGGACCAGCTTGACCCTGGCATCCTCGGCCGCCAGTTGCGCCGCGACCGCGTCGGTCGAGTCGGTGCTGGGACCCAACGCCAAGACGATTTCCTTGTCCCCGGCATAGTCCTGGCCAAGTACGCTGGCGACGGCGTCGCGGAGGTACTCGGCTTCGTTGAGCACCGGCATGACATAGGAAACGCCCAAGGTCTGCGCGGCCGTCACTTCTTTTTGGCCTTGTAGGCATTGACGACGGTCTTGGCATCCCCGTCCATCATCAGGACGCCTTTTTCGATCCAAATGACCCGGTTGCAGGTATCCAGGATCGATCCCATCGAGTGGGAAACCAAGAAGATTGTTCCGGCATTCTCGCGGATTTCACGGATCTTTGCCTCGCTTCGCTTGCGGAAGCGGGCGTCTCCCACGGCCAGGGCTTCATCGACAATCAGGATGTCGTGTTGCTTGGACGCTGCGATGGCGAACTTCAGCCGGGCGGACATACCGGAGCTATAGGTACGCATCGGCAGGTCGATGAACTCCTCGAGTTCCGCGAACTTCGTAATGTCCTCGCGCATCTCGTTGATTTCCTGGCGGTTGTACCCCAGGGCAAGACCACCAAGCATGATGTTCTTGTCACCGGAAAGATCCGGAATCAATGCCGCGCCGACGCCCAACATGTTCGGGCGCGACGATGCATAAACCGATCCTTCAGCAGGACTCGTTAGTCCGGTAATGGTGCGCATGAGAGTTGACTTGCCGGAGCCGTTCGAGCCGATCACACCGATTGACTCGTTCTCATAGGCAACGAATGACACGCCCTTAACGGCGTGGACTTCCCGGATGCCGCGCGTAGATGACTGCAACAGGCGCTTGGCACCCGCGGCGCCAACGGACTTGCCGCTCGAATAGACCTGGTACTTGACGTGAAGGTTGTCCACGATAACCACCGGCTTGCGGGCTGGATCAATTTCTATTGATGCAGTTTCAGGCGAAGTTTGGGTTCCAACGTCGTAAACAGGCTCGGGTTCGAACTTGCCATGCAGGCGTGGGTTGATCAGATCATCAAAATTAGTCAACTCGACCATAACGCTCCTCCGCAGCCCAGAAATAAATGGTGCCGCCAACCAGGGCCGCAACAGCCCAGACTGATAAAACGATCCAATAGAACGGCGGGTATTCTACGCCGTTCATGATGGAGCCTCGGGCAATTTGCAATGCCTGGTAGAGCGGATGGAAATCAAACATGAGGACCAATGCAGGGAAAGCGTTCAAGATTCGGTCGACGCTGAAAAGCACCCCCGATGTGTAGAACAAAATTCTGGTTATCAAAGGCAAAATCTGAGTGAAGTCGCGGATGTGCACAGTGAGACGCGCACAAATTAACGCCGTACCGGTGTTAAACATTGTGAACAGTATGAGCAATGGAATCATCATGAGCCAGCTCCATTTTGGAGTGGTGCCCAATATCATGCAGTAAACGAACATAACGCCAAGCATTGGGACAAGCGTCAGGAACTGTTGTATGACGGCCGAGATGGGTAGCGTGATACGAGGGAACGCCAAGGATTGAACCAACGCGGCGCTTCCTGTAATTGACTTGGCGCCTGAATTTAGTGAGCCAGTAAAAAACTCGAAGAGGAATACGCCGATGACCACGTAGGCGGGGAAGTCGGCAGGCTTGTTTCCGCCTTGGAGAATACCGAAGATGAACCCGTACATCAAGGCGTTCATGGTCGGCTTGATGACAACCCAGAGCATGCCCAGGCGGTTTCGCTGGTTGCTCGATTGCAGTCGACTTCTGGCAAGTTCAAACGCAAAATCGCGTCTGGCCCAAGCCTGCTTCAGATAGCTCACCAGGTCCGGACGAGCACCGACCCTGTTCAGGCCGTACTGCGCCGCATATTCGGCAGCTGTCATAATTCTCGTTACCTCGTTGATCACGGTTTACTCGCCTGCTGTCGCCGGCGAACCTAATGAAGTCTAGTAGATACGTATGCCGATGGCCGGTTTGCATCCGGCGACAGGGCAATGTGTGATCTATGTATCAGTGGTCACTGGTCTAAATCAACGCGGTCCAAGTGCGCTTTAAGTGTGTCGGTCCGGAGTGCCTCACCCAAGTCGAGGAGCGCTTGTTCATCGCGCAGAACGATTGACTGACCATCGGGCGAGGTGCCAAGGCCAGCCGTCGGCAAGGTGAACATCTTGATCCCGGACGCACGCAGGTCCTTCAATTGAAGACCGATTCCTGCAGCGGTGGCGGCATCCAACCCGTCATCGAGTGCCAGGTACGGCGAGACCTTGTCAATGACTTCGAAAACTGTCGCCGGGTTGGTCAACGTGTCCTTGGAGAGCAACTCGGTCATGACCGCCTTGATGAACTTCTGCTGGTTACGCACTCGCTGGTAGTCGCCGTCAACGAACGGCTTGCGTTCACGGACAAACCTCAATGCTTTGTTGCCCTCGAGAACAACATCGCCAACCGGATAGTGATGCTTCTTGCTGTCGGTCGAGGTGAACTCGATATCGTTGTGCACCGTAATCCCGCCCAATGCTGCGGTCAGGTCCTTGAATCCGTCAAAATCGACCATTGCAACGTGATCGATTTTGGTATCAAGTATCCCCTCAACGGTTTGGACGACCAGGGGTACGCCACCCAGCGACATTGCAGAGTTGATCTTATGGCTGCCATAACCGGGGATTTCCGTATAGAGGTCGCGCATGATTGACATCACGTACACGCCCTTCCGGTCCTCAGGAATGTGCATCAGCATTATTGAGTCGGACCGTTGGTCCGTCGCACCTGACTTGAGCAATTCGGAAGTTTCCTTGCCACTTTCCCCATGGTCTACGCCGAGCAACAGGAAGTTCAGGGAACCGTCGTCGGGATTCTTCACCGGGCGGAGCTGCTCCTCAGGGAAGGCTTCACCGATGACCCGTGTCTTCGAATTGAAAGTTTCAGCCAAATTGGCTACATACGTACTGGCAACCACTGCGGCCACAACAACCACCGCTATCGTGCTCAGGAGTACGACAATACCCGTGCGTTTCTTGCGCCGAGCGAGGCGACGGGGAACGTACTCGCCGGGGAATTCCTTATTAATACTCAATCAACGTCTCCATAAGACCAGAACGAGAAGTCTCGGACGACGCGAGGCAATGTTTCGGTCGACAACTTTCGAACAAACTAAGGCAAGGCTATTCAGCGTCCCTGTGAGGACGCTGAGATAGCCTTGCCAATTACATAAATATTAGCGCCCCGCGACGAAGTCCTTCAGCCACGGCAGGAGGTCCGGGCCCAGGTCCTCGCGTTCGCATGCCAGGGAAATGATTGCCTGGAGGTAGCTCAGCTTGTCACCGGTGTCGTAGCGACGCCCGCGGAACACCACAGCATGAACGCCACTGCCCGGTCCGTCGGCAGCGGCCAACGTCTCCAAGGCGTCAGTCAGCTGGATTTCACCGCCGCGTCCCGGCTGGGTTTCCTCGAGGACCTCGAACACCCGCGGGTGCAGGACGTAGCGACCGATGACCGCGAGATTTGAGGGAGCGTCCTCCACTGCCGGCTTTTCCACCAGCCCGTTGACCTTGACGTAGCCCTCGCCGTCAACGGCCGAAACATCGGCGCAACCGTAGGCACTAATTTGCTCCGGCTCAACTTCCATCACGGCGATGACGGACCCGCCGGTTTTTTCCTGCACGTCGATCATGATCGAGAGCAATTCGTCGCGTTCGTCAATGAGATCATCGCCCAAAAGGACGGCGAATGCCTCGTTGCCAACGTGCTGCTTTGCACACAGCACCGCATGGCCCAGGCCCTTGGGATCGCGCTGACGAATGTAGTGGATTTCACCTAGATCCGTGGCTTCCTGGACCCGACGCAGTTTCTCGGTGTCGCCCTTGGCCTCGAGAGTGGCCTCCATGGATGGAACCCGGTCAAAGTGGTCTTCCAGGGCTCGTTTGCTGCGTCCCGTAATCATCAAGACATCGGTGAGGCCGGCCTTCGAAGCTTCGGCAACGACGTACTGGATTGCCGGCTGGTCAACAACTGGCAACATTTCCTTTGGCATGGCCTTGGTGGCCGGCAGGAAACGAGTTCCCAATCCGGCGGCTGGAATGACGGCTTTGATTACTCGACGGTTCTCAGTCATAGCCACGACATTACTTCATCGCCTAGTGGCCCAACTAACCCGTCGTCCTTCAAGGCGTGTTTGAACGCAATCTCTTCAGTACGGTCCGCGGAAGATAGTCGGCGACGTCGCCACCCAACGCCTGTACTTCCTTGAGCAGCGAGGAGGACAAGTGCGTGTAGCGGTTGTCGGCAGCCAGGAACACGGTCTCCACCCCTGTCAGGTGGCGGTTCATCACTGCCATCGGAGTCTCATATTGGTAGTCGACGGTGGAACGAAGGCCCTTGACAATGGCATCGGCACCATGGAGCTTGCAGAAGTCTGCAAGCAGGCCATCCCCCATGGGTTCGACGCTGACACCGCGCAGTCCCCCGATGGTTTCCCGAACCATTTCCAGGCGTTCATCCGGTTCGAAGCGGTACTTCTTGGCGTAATTCGTTGACACCGCCACGATGACTTCATCAAAGAGGTTACTGGCACGGGCAATGATCTCAACATGACCATTATGGATGGGGTCAAAGGACCCGGGGCAGACGGCTCGACGCATACCCTGAAATCTACCAAGCAGATTTCGGCAGGGCTGCCTCGTTCGGCTGGATGACTCAACGTGTCGTTTTCGACCTGCTTGCATGTGGACCACCAAGGCACGGGATAATGAACCATGTCCACATTTGATTTCCCATGGCAGCGGATGGCTGCCGGAGCCAATTTGCTTTCCCCCGATGGCGAACTCGGGATCACCATCTTTGAGGAAATCACCACCCTCGCCGTGAAGCACGAAGCCATAAACCTGGGGCAGGGATTCCCTGATGCAGATGGTCCACGGATCTTCAAGGACATGGCCGCCAAGGGAGTATCCGGAGATCTCAACCAATACGCACCGGGCTCGGGAATCCTTCCCCTGCGCAAGGCCATCGCCAATCACCAAAAACGCTTTTACGGGCTGGATGTGGATCCGGGGAGCGAAATCGTTGTCACCACGGGTGCAACCGAAGCCATTGCAGCGGCCGTGCTCGCATTCATTGAGCCCGGAGACGAGGTCATTACCTTTGAACCGTTCTATGACTCCTATGGAGCGACGATTGGATTGGCAGGAGGCATCCACAAAACTGTGCCCCTGAACGCACCGGATTTCCAGCCGGACATCACGGAGCTACGCGCTGCCTTCACCGGGCGGACGCGCATGATTGTGCTGAACAATCCCCACAATCCCACGGGCACCATCTTCGGCAAGGAGCTGCTCGCTGAAATCGTTGCCTTGGCAACCGAACATGATTGCCTCATCGTCTCCGACGAAGTCTATGAGCACCTCACCTTTGGCGTTGCCCACATACCCGTGGCCACGCTGCCTGGCGCATGGGATCGCACCCTGACGATATCCTCGGTCGGCAAGACGTTCTCGTTTACCGGATGGAAGGTCGGCTGGGCCACCGGGCCGGCCCAGCTGGTCGCGGCCGTTCGCACGGTCAAGCAGTTTCTGACATACTCCTCCGGTACTGCATTCCAGCCCGCGGTCGCGGAAGCCCTGGATTCCGAGACGGCATTCTTTACCAACTTTGCCGAGGACCTCGGCAAACGTAGCGAGGTGCTTGCCAAGGGGCTCGAGGCAGCCGGCATGACGGTCTACCGGCCGCAGGGCACCTACTTCATCGTCGCCGACGTTGCACCCCTTGGCTTTGACAATGCCTTGGATCTGGCCCGCCAGATGCCTGAATCAATTGGCGTGGCAGGAATTCCCTTGTCCGTCTTTTGCCACGCAGAAGGTGCCGAACGCACGCGAAGCCTCATGCGCTTTGCGTTTTGCAAGAAGCCGGAACTGCTCACCGAAGCTGCAATCCGCCTCTCCCGGCTCTCAGCCAAGGTGGGTGGCTGATCGTGGTAAAGCGTGCAAGCCGTTGGCTAAGCAACCTCGGGGCGCACGCCACCTTGGAGGAAGACGCCTTCGTTGCAGGCGCCTGGGTATTGGCACTGGGCGGCGCCGAGCAATCACATGTGAATGTCGACCACCCGGAGGAGATCTTCTACGAATATCTTCGGCGACTCGCCAACCACGTCGACGAGCATTCGGAGCCCGGACGGCCCCTGCGGGTCCTTCATTTAGGCGCCGGGGCATTGACCTTGGCCCGCTATATCGAAGATACGAGGCCGGGCAGTGTTCAAGTCGCCGTGGATCTGGAGAGGGAGCTGCTCGATTTTGTCCTTGATGCACTGCCCATGGCGAATAAAGGAAACCTCAGGACCATTATTGGGGACGCCCGTAGCGTGTTGACCCATGAATTGGCCACCGAGGCATTCGACGTCATCGTGCTGGATATCTTCAGTGGCTTCGGCGCACCCCGGCATTTGACCGTCCCCGAATTTTATGCGGAAATGAACGACCTGTTGCGTCCCGGCGGACTCGTGTTGGTCAATGTCGGCGATGATCCACCCTTTGCCTTCGCCGACAGCCAGATCAAGGCGATGTCGCAAGTCTTCGCCACCGTTGTTGCGAGCGCTCCCACGGAGATCTTCTCCCGGAAGTACCCGGGAAACATGATTCTGGCGGGCACCCAGTCGCGGCTCGACCTTACCGTGGTGGACCGCTTGAGGGCTGCCGGCCCGCACCCGGGGACGGTCCTATTCGGCGCCGAGCTCGACGGGTTCGGCAAACCATAGTCGGGTTTCGCCGTATTTCTTCTCGGCAAACCTCTCCAGCCCGGCAGGCCACGTGGGCTCGGCGGATCGCGAGGATCTTTCCACCACAACCGTGGCCCCCACTTCGAGGACGAGCGAAACCTTTTCCAGGGTTTTGGCCAGCTCGTCTTCGGTCAGCGGGTACGGCGGATCCATGAAAACGACGTCCCAGGTCCTTCCGGCGCTTGCCCCGTGGACCGGGGCGAAGGAATCCAGGACGGAGTCCACCGACCCGCGGCGAACGCTGACCAAGTCGTTGCGCAGCGCCTTGTTGACGATTCCGGCGTTGGCCTGGCAGACCGCGACGGCCTTGGGGGCAAGCTCCACCAACAGGACGGAGCGGGCTCCGCGGCTGGCAGCTTCGAGGCCCAGGGAACCGGCTCCGGCATAGAGGTCAAGGACCCGGGCGTTGGCAAGCACATCGTAGCTTTCCAGCCTCGAAAACAAGGCTTCCTTGACCCGGTCGGTGGTGGGCCGGGTGGAGTCCCCCGGAACGCTTTTGAGTGGAATGCCTCCGGCGGCGCCGGCAACGATGCGACTCATTGTGGATCTATCCCCTTTCCAGGAATGCTTGCATGTCTTCGTCTACCCATTCCTCAACGGCCGCCTGCAGCCCGGGATAGGACCCCAGCCCGGCCTCGCCATCCACCACGGACTCGGCCGCTTCCCTGGCGCGGGCAATAAGTTTCGCGTCCTTCATCACGCGCAGGACCTTGAGCGTGGAGCGGGAACCGGACTGGCTCGCCCCCAGGATGTCGCCTTCGCGGCGTTCATTGAGATCCGATTCCGCGAGCAGGAATCCATCGGTGGTGGATTCCACGGCCCGCAGCCGGGCCACCGAAGGGTGCTCGGCGTCCAACCAGGTGGCCATCAGGCAGGTGCCCGGCAGCCCGCCACGGCCAATACGGCCGCGCAGTTGGTGTAGCTGGGATATCCCAAAGTTTTCGGCATCAATGATCACCATGAGCGTGGCGTTGTGTACGTCCACGCCAACCTCGATCACCGTCGTTGAAACCAGGATGGAGGCCCGCCCGCTGTCAAACGCCTGCATCGCCTCGGCTTTTTCCTCGCTGGGCATGCGACCGTGCAAGGCCCGGATCTCCGTGTTGGCGAAGATGTCCATGGACCGAAGCAATTCCATCATTTTTTCCACGGTCATGGTGGCGGGCCTGGCCGGGCCGTCGTCCCCCGCCGCGTTGGGCATGGGTTCTACGGACATGGGCAGGTAGTCGTCTTCGAGGACCTTCTCGCTGATGCGCGAGCAGACCACGTAAACCTGGTGACCCTTTGCGGTTTCCTCGGCCATCCGGGCGAAGAGCCGCTGCTGCATGGCGGGGATTTGCAGCGGCACCAGGTGCGTGGCAATCGGTGCCCGCCCGGGAGGGAGTGTCCGCATGAGGCTCACCTCAAGATCTCCAAAGACTGTCATCGCCACGGTGCGTGGAATCGGGGTGGCGGTCATGACGAGCATGTGCGGCGGTGTGTCGGCCTTGGACCGCAGGGCATCGCGTTGCTCCACCCCGAAGCGATGCTGTTCGTCCACCACGACAAGTCCGAGGTCCACGAAGCTGACCATGTCCGAAAGCAGGGAGTGCGTTCCGACCAGGATGCCGGTCTCACCGGAAGCTGCACCGAGGAGTACGCGTTTGCGTTCCTTGGCCCCTGCCGAACCCGTCAAGAGGTCAACGCGCGTGGCCCGGGGGTCGGAGCCCAGCTCGCCACCGGTTCCCAGGGAGCCAAGGAGCTTCTTGATGGATTGGTGGTGCTGTTGGGCAAGCACCTCGGTGGGTGCCAGCAGGGCGGTTTGCCCTCCCGAGTCGATAACCTGCAGCATGGCCCGCAATGCCACCAGGGTCTTGCCCGAGCCAACCTCGCCTTGGAGCAGGCGGTTCATCGGATGGCCACGCACCAGATCCTCGGAGATTTCCATGCCGGCCAACACCTGGCCGTCGGTGAGGGTGAACGGAAGTGTCTTGTCGAATGCGGCCAAGAGCCCGTCGCCGGTGCCCCGGCGGGCAATTGCTGGTTGCTGCAGGCGGTGGACCCTGCGCTGGGCAAGGGCCAACTGGAGCAGGAATGCCTCTTCGAAGGCAAAACGCTTTCTTGCCGCATACCCTTGGGCGACGGTTTGCGGCCTATGGATATTTTCGTAGGCCACGAGGCGGCCCGGAATACGCTGCTTTTCCAAGACCGATTCCGGAATGAACTCCGGGAACCCCAAGGGGCCGACCCCGGCCAAGACCAATTCCATGATTTCCCGGATCTTCTTGTTGGGAAACTTTGCGGTGGCCGGATAGATGGGAATGGGACGCGGGTCGGCTTCCTCCGCGGTGTCGAGCAGGGAATACTCCGGGTGGGTCAGTTCCATGTGGTTGCGGTAGGTGGTGACCTTGCCGCTGAACATGGCGGTGGACCCGACCTGCAGCTCCTTCTTCGCTTCATAGCCATTGAAGAAGGTCATCCGAAGCGTCGACTGCTCGGGACCGAGTGCGTCGCTGACAACAACCTCCAGCAGGAACCCCGAGCGTGAATGCATGCGCCGCTGGTTGACCGTCTTCACTTCGGCGACGATCGTGACGTCCTCCCCGACGGGAAGCTCCGAAATTTTCGAGAGCTCGCCGATTTCCATGTAGCGGCGGGGGAAGTGTGAGAGCATCTGCCCCACCGTGGCATATCCAAACGCCGTTTCCACCTTGCGCGCCGAAGCTGCGCCAAGGACGGTGTTCAGTGGCGTATCGCTGGTGAATTCCGGGCTAGCCGTCATGGGTGCAGAGATCGGTCACCGAAATGTTGACCGGGGAACCGATACCTCGAATGACGCTCAAGGCGCTCTCGGCCTCGGGCACATGCACGTGCACGCGCCAGCGGTATCCGTCCTCGGTGGGGTTGACCGGGCTCATGATGACGGAGTCGCCAATGGTGTCCAGTTGTCCCCGCAAGGTGGCTGCGCCCAAGGCGTCGAGGCTAATGGTGCACATGACCTCGACACCGGTGTCGTGGGAAACGTTTTGGTGAATATGCGGGTCTTGGATGCCGTACCCGTGCAGTTTGGAATATTCGTCGGGGTCAATGACCTGGCCCAGCAGGGCACCACGAAGCTCATCCAGGATGATCAGCATCCCCACCGCACCGGCGTCAACGATCTGGGCGTCGTGCAGTTGCCCGAGTTCGTTTTCCGTTGCCACCACTGCTTTTTCCGCTGCGACGCACATGGCACCCAGCATCTCAACAAGCGCGGCCTTGCTCTCCGGCTCGAATTCACTCGTCCGGTGCGTTGCCCTGGCCGTGTCGGCAACGACCTGCATGACCGAGAGCATGGTCCCTGACACCGGGTCGCTGAGGGCGGACCATGCCCTGACCTTGCCGCGTTCCATGGCTGTGGCCAGCACCGGGGCGGTGATCCGCTCCACGCCGCACAGGGGTTCCGCCAGACCTGCCATGAACACCGCGAGCAACGTCCCGGAGTTTCCACGTGCCGATTCCATCGCGGCGCGCGAAGCCATGGTGAGAAGCTCACCGATGTTCTCGGTTTCCAGCTTGGAAATCGCATCGTGGGCGCTGCGGGCCGTGAGGTAGAGGTTGCTGCCGGTGTCCCCGTCTGCAACCGGAAAGATATTGATCGCGTTGAGGCGGTCGCTATGGTTTCCCAGGCTCTTGACCATCCGCTCGAGCCACGTTGACATGGCATTGGCATTGGCGTGGATTTTTTGGTTCATGGTGTGAGTGATCACTTGATCCTTAGAGACCGTTATCCTCTACAAATTGTCCCACCTTGTCCTGCTTCAAGGCTTCCGCATATTCGCCAATCACGTCCATGTCGGGAACGACGATGGACTGGCCGTCCGCGGAGCGTCCGGTTCCGCTGTTGGGAAGCGTGAAGAAGGTCATGTCGCCGGAGCGGACCTTGGACATCGAACCGCCCAGGGTCGCCACCTTGACCGCGTCCAGTGTTTCGTCGACGGCGACGTAGGGGGCGAATTCCTCGACGGTCGCGGAAATCTTTCCGGGGTCGGTCAAGGTTTCCTTCGACAGCAGGGTGCTCATGATGGCCTTGACGAAAAGCTGCTGGTTGCGGACTCGCTGGTAGTCGCCGTCCTTGAAGGCGTAGCGTTCGCGCACGAACGCCAGTGCCTCCTCGCCGTTCAGGGTCTGGACGCCCTTGGGGAAGAAGAAACCGTTCGCGAGATTCTGCTTGAAGGCGATGGGATTGTTGATTTCCACCCCGCCAAGCGCGTCCGTCAGGCCCTTGAAGCCCTCAAAGTCGATGGAGGCAACGTGGTCGATGCGCGTGTCAAGCAGTCCCTCGAGGGTTTGGACGGTCAGCGCGACTCCCCCGTAGGCGAATGCGGCATTGATCTTGGCCTTGCCGTGCCCGGGGATATCCAGCCAGGTGTCACGCATGATCGAGGTGACGTATACGCCTTCTCGATTCGCGGGAATGTGCACCAGCATCATCGTGTCCGAGCGGCCGCCGTTGGGCAGCTTGGCAAACTCGTCATCGCCTTGGTTCGTGGCCCGGGTGTCGCTGCCCAAAAGCAGGATGTTCACCGCGTCCTTGGCCGTATCGGCCTTCGGCGGCCGCAACGTCTCCTCGGGAAATGCGTCCGGCAACTTGGTGGTGCCGTTGTCGAAGCTGCGCGCAAGCGAGAACAGGTACCCACCGGCCACCAGCAACGCAATCAGGACCAGCGCCACGGCACCCAGCAAAATCATCAGGCCGGTGCGCTTTTTCTTTTTCGGCTGTTTGTAGCCGGTGTCCTCAAAGGACCCGTTCAAGTGTGTCATTTATGCCTCTCAAGCAAATACTCCTTTACATCCTAGTCATGTCGCGGGACAGGTAGGCTGTTTAAGTGCCCAGATTGATTTTTACCAGCCCAGATTCCTTGAACTCACAGCTCTTTCCCAGCGACGAGGCTCCGCGCAAGGCGGGTCGCGTGAAACTGGCCACGGCCATCGCTGCATCGCTCGCCGGCGCCATCGTCCTCACGGGCTGCTCCCCGATCGCCAATGTCCAGCCGGCGGATGACGCGGGCAATCCGTTGTGCGCCGAAATGATGGTGGTGCTTCCCCCGGAAATCTCGGAGCAGCAGAAGCGCCAGACCAACAGCCAGGCGACCGCCGTCTGGGGAGACCCTGCGCAATTGGTGCTTCGCTGCGGGGTCACTCCCCCGCCTCCGTCAACCGACCCGTGCGTCAGCGTCAATGGCGTTGACTGGTTGGCCAAGGAGGGGGAGGAATCCTGGACGCTGACCACCTACGGCCGGACGCCGGCCACGGAACTGGTCTTTGATCCGAATGTGATTCCCTCGAGCACCGTCCTGGCCACACTCTCGTCCGCGGCGTCCAAGATCCCGGCGCAGCGGACCTGCACGTCGGTAAGCAAGACAGTGGACGTGCCCTAGACACGGTTGCGGGAACACCAATGAGGGGTCGTTCGGCAAGCCAAAAAGCTTGCTGAACGACCCCTCATTGCTGCCCGCGGCGGGCTTAGCGCAGACCGGTCTTCCGGCCCAGTCCCAGGAGGATCAATTCGTCAATGAGGTCCGCGTAGTCAAGGCCGGTCTTGGACCACATGTGAGGGTACATACTGGACGGCGTGAACCCGGGCATGGTGTTGATCTCGTTGATGATCCACTTGCCTTCGGGCGTGTAGAAGAAGTCAACGCGCGAGAGCCCTTCGGCGTTGACCGCGTCGAAGGCCTCGGCCGCCAGTCGGCGCACTTCATCGGTGGCCCCGGCGTCCAGTGCGGCCGGGCAGCTGAGCTGTGCCGCTGCGCCGTCCACGTACTTGGCGTCAAAGTCGTAGAACGTGTGGCCGGCATCATCAACAATGATTTCCCCGGGCATGGAAGCCCGTGGAGGCAGCGAGCCCCGGCCTTCAAGGACACCGCATTCGATTTCACGGCCAATGATGCCCTGTTCCACGATCACCTTGGGATCGTGGATGCGGGCGGCCTCGATGGCCGCAGGCAGCGCGTCGGGGGTGTCCACCCGTGAGATGCCCACGGACGATCCGGCCCGTGCGGGCTTGACGAATAGCGGGTACTGAAGCCCCTCGACCGACTTCAGGCATGCGGCCTGGTCGCGTTCCCAGTTCTTGTCCGGGATGACCACGTAGGGTCCGACCTCGAATCCGGCGGCCTCGAAGACCACCTTCATGAAGTGCTTGTCCATGCCGATGGCGCTGGCGGCAATGCCGGACCCCACGTAGGGGACATCCACCATTTCCAGCATCCCCTGCAGCGAGCCGTCCTCGCCGAAGGGACCGTGCAGCAGCGGGAACACCAGGTCGATGTCGCCCAGGCTGCGCACGGCGTGGTTGTCGTTCGAGGCAAGCAGTTCGTGGCTTCCGGGTTCTCCGGTCAGGCGCAAGACCTCGGAACCGGCCGTGACTTCCGGCTTCTGGCTGTTGGCCAGCGACCAGGTGGTGACGTCCTGGTCCACCAGGGTCCAGGCGCCGTCGCGGGTAATGCCCACGGGGACGACCTCGTACTTGTCACGGTCGATGGCCTCGAGGACCCCGGCAGCGGTGACGCAGCTGACGGGGTGCTCGGAGGAACGTCCTCCAAAGAGCAGCATGACCCGGGGCTTGTGCGCGTTCACTTGACTCATTTGAGCTCACCTTCAGACTTTAGTTGACGCCCCAACAGGCGTGCTCCCATGTTCTCCACGCTCAGCGTGCCTTCCAAAACCATGACGACTGCCTCGGTGATGGGTACTTCTACATTGTGGCGAGTGGCCAGATCCAGCACTGCCCGGCCGGATTTGATGCCCTCGGCGGTCTGTGACATGCGGTCGTTGACCTCGTCAAGGTACAGGCCCTGGCCCAGCAGGCGACCTGCGGTGTTGTTGCGCGAGAGCGACGAGGAACAGGTGGCCACGAGGTCGCCCAGGCCGGCGAGGCCGGAGAGGGTTTCATAGCTTCCGCCCAAGGCCAGGGCAAGGCGCGTGGTCTCGGCAAGTCCCCGGGTGATGATCGAGGACTTAGTGTTGTCTCCCATGCCCAGGCCGTCGCAAATCCCCACTGCCAGGGCGATGACGTTTTTGGCAATCCCGCCGATTTCAACGCCGATGACGTCCGTATTGGTATAAGGACGGAAGTAGTCGTTTGAACACAGGGAAGCGATCCAGGTTGCGGTGTCGATGTCCGAACAGGCGACCACGGAGGCGGTGGGCTGCTTGCGGGCAATTTCCATGGCCAGGTTGGGTCCGGAGAGCACCGCTATGCGTTCCGGGGAAATTTCGACCTCGGCCGCAATCACTTCGCTCATGCGGGCGTCGGTGTCCCGTTCAAGACCCTTCATCAGGGACATGAGCACGGCGTCGGGTTCCAGGAATTCCTTGAAGGCATGCAGTTGTTCGCGCAGGCTCTGGGCCGGCACGGCCAGGACCACCAGTTCGGCTCCCGCTAGGACCTCGGCCGTGTTCGAGGACGAGGTGATGTTGGAGGGCAGCACGGTTTCGCGCAGGTAGCGGGAGTTGGTGTGGCGGGTGTTGATTTCCACCGCCACCTCGTCGCGGCGTGCCCAGATCATTATTCCGGTCCCTGCATCGGCACCGGAGTCGGCCAGCACCTTGGCAAAGGTGGTGCCCCAGCTTCCGGCGCCCATCACCGCGATTTTCCTTGGAGCGGGCCTCATGAATCGTTTTCCTTCGTTTGCTTCGATGGCGAACCGTTTTCGAAATTGCGTCCCTGGGCAGCCTGGCCGTGGTCGGCCGGATCCCACAAGACCTGCGGAGCCGTCTCGCCGCGCAGGACGGCAACGTCGGTGGCGATGGCACGCATGATGCGTTCGGTGGCCTCGGTGAGCACGGTCCGCGTCAGCGGCTTGTCCCGCAGGTCGTCGAGGTCCACCGGGTCCCCTGCAGTGACCGTCACATGGCGGCGCGGGAATAGCCTGATCCCCTTGGCGTAACGGGGAAACAGCTCCTGCGCTCCCCAGTGTGCCATGGGAATGACCGGTGCCCCGGTCTGCAGGGCCAACCGGGCGGCACCGGTTCGCCCACGCATGGGCCACAGGTCCGGGTCCCTGGTGAGGGTGCCCTCGGGGTAGATGATGATGACCCCGTTGGCGTCAAGGACCTCCCGAGCCGTCTTGAGCGACTGGGACGCGCCGGCGGAGGTCCGGGCCACCGGAATCTGTCCGGTTCGCCGCAGCAGCGTGCCGAGCACCGGGACCTTGAACAAGGATTCCTTGGCCAGGTAGCGCGGGTAGCGCTTGCTGCTGTAGATCGCGTGGCCGACAACCAGGGGATCGATTTCCGAAACGTGGTTGGGGCAGAGGATAAATCCGCCGTCGGGCAGCTTGTCGAAGTCCCGCCATCTTCGGCCGATCATGAGATTCATGACCGGACGAACGATTCCGGCCGCTATTGCAAACGCGGTTTTTGTCCCGCGAGATTCTTTCATGCAGGTCAGCCTATGCGGATCAGGCGATTTCGTTCATCTCGACGCGCGCACCCAAGTCAGTGAGCTTGTCCATGAACTTTTCGTAGCCGCGGTTGATCAGTTCGATTCCGGTGACATGGCTGGTGCCTTCGGCGGCAAGTGCGGCAATCAGGTGGGAGAACCCGCCGCGCAGGTCGGGGATGTCGATGTCAGCCCCGGTCAACGGGGTCGGCCCGGTGATGACGGCGGAGTGCTGGAAGTTGCGCTGGCCAAAGCGGCAGGGGATGGCGCCGAGGCATTCGCTGTGCAGCTGGACCTTGGCTCCCATTTCCACCAGGGCGTTGGTGAAGCCGAATCGGTTCTCATACACGGTCTCGTGAATGATGGAAACGCCGGTGGCCTGGGTCAGTGCAACGACCAGGGGCTGCTGCCAGTCCGTCATGAATCCGGGGTGGACGTCCGTTTCAAGGATCAGGGGCTTGAGCTCTCCGCCCGGATGGAAGAACCGAATTCCACCATCCGTGACCTCGAACTCCCCGCCAATCTGGCGGTAGGTGTGCAGGAACGCCGTCAGGTCGCGCTGCGCCGCGCCCTCGACGTAGATGTCGCCGTTGGTGACCAAGGCGGCCGAGGCCCAGGATGCGGATTCATTGCGATCCGGCAGTGCCTTGTGGTTGTAGCCGTTGAGGCGTTCGACGCCGATGATGCGAATGACCCGGTCGCGACCGACCGTGATGATGGCACCCATTTTTTGGAGGAGGGAAATAAGGTCAAGGATTTCGGGCTCAATGGCCGCGTTTTCAACTTCCGTGGTTCCCTTGGCGCGCACGGCGGTCAGCAACACCTGTTCGGTGGCGCCAACGCTCGGGTACGGCAGGGAGATCTTGGCACCGGTCAGGCCGTGAGGGGCCCGGATGCTGGTACCCAGTGGACCTGCCTTGTCAATCTCGGCCCCGAAATGCCGCAACACGTCCAGGTGGAAGTCAATCGGGCGGTCACCGATCTTGCAGCCGCCGAGGTTCGGAATCAGGGCCTCGCCCAGGCTGTGGAGCAGCGGGCCGCAAAAGAGGATGGGGATGCGCGAGTCGCCGGCGTGCGTGTCGATCTCGTTGCTAGTGGCCGTCTTGGTGCCGCTGGGGTCCATGGTCAGGTCGCCAGTGGCTTCGTCCTTGGTGACGGTGACGCCGTGGATCTTGAGCAGACTCGTGACAACGGCCACGTCCTTGATCTCAGGGACATTGCGCAAGACAGAGGGCGAATCCCCCAAGAGAGCAGCAACCATGGCCTTGGGAACCAGGTTCTTGGCACCCCTGACGGTCACTTTTCCCTTGAGTGGCACGCCACCATGAATCGTTAGGACTTTCGCCATGAACTTGAGTACCTCACCAAAATTGTTAGGCCTTCGAAAACGAAGGAAAGACTTAGCAAGCATACAGCCCCCGGCATTGCCGGGGGCCGCATGGCTCATGTAACGCTGGTCGCGCCGCGGCGGACCTTGCCCGCCTTTTCCCCGGGAATCCGGGGATGATCAGCGGCAACTACCGCCCCTCGGGGCGGCGTTAAGCGGACAGCTAAGGCTGGGAATAGCGGGCCGGAAGCGTGGTCGGCTTGAACGCCGGACGCTGGGCTTCAAAGGCCGTGATCTCGTCCTCATGCTGGAGTGTCAGGCCGATGTCATCCAGGCCCTCCATGAGCCGCCAACGGGTGTAGTCGTCAATCTCGAAAGGGGCAATGATGGATCCGCAGGTGACGGTGCGGGCTTCGAGGTCCACGGTGACTTCAGTTCCCGGGTGGTTCTCGATTTCCTTCCAAATCAACTCGATATCGCTTTGTGCCACCTCGGCGGCGACCAGTCCCTGCTTCCCCGAGTTGCCGCGGAAGATATCGGCAAAGCGCGAGGAAAGGACGGCCTTGAAGCCATAGTCCTTCAGGGCCCAGACGGCGTGTTCGCGGGAGGAACCGGTGCCGAAGTCGGGTCCCGCCACCAGGACCGAGCCCTTGGTGAAGGGTTCCTGGTTCAGGATGAAGTTCCCGTCCTTGCGCCATCCGGCGAAGAGCGCGTCTTCGAATCCGGTCCGGGTGATGCGCTTGAGGTAGACGGCCGGAATGATCTGGTCCGTGTCGACGTTGCTTTGGCGCAGCGGGACGCCGATTCCGGTATGGGTGGTGATTTTCTCCATGATGAATCCTTAGGCTACTTTTGCGGCAGAGGAAGGGGCGCCCAGGTCGGACGGCGAGGACAGGGTCCCGCGGATCGCCGTCGCGGCGGCGACAATCGGCGATACCAGGTGGGTGCGCCCACCCTTGCCCTGTCGACCTTCGAAGTTGCGGTTTGAGGTTGAGGCGCAGCGTTCGCCTTCGGCGAGCTGGTCAGGGTTCATACCCAGGCACATGGAGCAGCCGGCAAACCGCCATTCCGCACCGAATTCCTTGAAGATCTTGTCCAGGCCCTCGGCCTCGGCCTCGAGGCGGACGCGTGCCGATCCCGGAACCACGATCATGCGGATGTCGGGATCCTTTTCCTGCCCCTGGATGATGCTGGCGGCGGCACGCAGGTCTTCCATGCGGCTATTGGTGCAGGAACCCAGGAAGACCGTGTCAACGCGGATTTCCTTCATGGGGGTACCAGCTTCCAGACCCATGTAGTCAAGAGCCCGCTCGCACGCGGCACGGGCATTTTCGTCCTCGAAGTCTTCGGGTGCCGGAACCTTGTCGGAAAGCGAGACACCTTGGCCGGGGTTGGTGCCCCAGGTGACGAAAGGCTCCAATTCGTTGGCGTCGAGGAACACCTCCGCGTCAAAGGCTGCGCCCTGGTCGGTGGCCAGCGTGTCCCATTCGGCGACGGCTGCATCCCAGGCTGCGCCCTGGGGTGCATGCGGGCGGCCGTTGATGTATTCGTAGGTGATTGCATCCGGGGCAATCATGCCTGCGCGGGCGCCGGCCTCGATCGACATGTTGCAGATCGTCATGCGGGCATCCATGGACAGTGCGCGGATGGCCGAGCCGCGGTACTCCAGGACGTAGCCTTGTCCCCCGCCGGTTCCGATCTTGGCAATGACGGCCAAGATGATGTCCTTTGCGGTCACGCCCGGCTTCAGTGTTCCCTCAACATTGATGGCCATGGTCTTGAACGGCTTCAGGGAAAGCGACTGGGTCGCCATGACGTGTTCGACCTCGGAGGTGCCGATGCCGAACGCCAGGGCGCCGAATGCACCGTGGGTCGAAGTGTGGGAATCGCCACAGACAACGGTCATGCCCGGCTGGGTCAGGCCCAGCTGGGGGCCCACCACATGGACAATACCCTGTTCCTTGTCGCCGAGGGAGTGCAGGCGAACACCGAACTCGGCGCAGTTCTTGCGCAGGGTTTCGATCTGCGTGCGGCTGGTCAAATCAGCAATCGGCTTGTCGATTTCCAGAGTCGGGGTGTTGTGGTCCTCGGTGGCAATCGTCAGATCCGGACGGCGCAACTGGCGCCCGGTGAGGCGGAGTCCCTCGAATGCCTGCGGGGACGTCACCTCGTGAACCAGGTGCAGGTCAATATAGATCAAGTCGGGCTGGCGAGATCCGCCCGTTCCCTCGCCCTTGCGCACCACGTGCGCGTTCCATACTTTTTCGGCCAGCGTCTGTGCTGCCTGGTGTGCGGCCATGACCGACTCCCTCACTTGATAAAAATCCTATGTGACAACTCTTCCACCCGTGCGCACGTAATATCCAGTAAGCGGATTTGCATCTCAAATAGTGAGATAGCAATATCAAACTATGGACACATCAAGTGGCGTTGGCGTCATCGACAAAGCGGCCCTCATCCTCAATGCCCTTGAGGCCGGGCCCACTTCCCTGGCCCAGCTTGTCTCACTGACCAAGATCTCCCGGCCCACCGTGCACCGCCTCGCCCAGGCGCTCGTTCACCACCGGCTGGTGGGCAAGGACATCCATGGGCGCTTCGTCCTGGGTGGCCGCCTGGTGGAATTGGCTTCGGCGGCCGGCGAAGACCGGCTGATTGCGGCGGCCGGCCCGCTGCTGATCCAATTGCGTGATTCCACGGGCGAGAGCACCCAGGTGTTCCGCCGCCAGGGCGACTACCGGGTGTGTGTTGCCTCCGCCGAACGGCCGGTGGGCCTGCGCGACACCATCCCGGTGGGAACGCAACTTTCGATGAAGGCAGGCTCGGCCGCCCAGGTCCTGTTGGCCTGGGAGGACCACGAACGGCTGCTGGATGGCCTGCATGGCGCCCGCTTCACTCCGACCATCTTGGCAGGGGTCAGGCGACGCGGCTGGGCACAAAGCCTGGGCGAACGTGAACCCGGGGTTGCCTCGGTCTCGGCTCCCGTGCGCGGACCCTCCGGACGGGTGATTGCCGCAGTGTCGATGTCAGGGCCCATTGAACGGCTCTCTCGCCAGCCTGGCAAGGCCCACCAGGAAGTCGTCGTCCAGACCGCCAACGCCTTGAGCGAGGCCTTGAGAAAAACCGGCGACTAATCGGCAGTCCCGTCCCAACCTTCGAAGTGGTCAAACCCCTGGGCCGTCCCCGGAATCCGGCCATCCAGGAGAACTCCCGAACCCGTCTTCCCGCCACCCGGTTCCTTGACCACACCCACGGCCCGGAAACCTTCCGGCAGTTCCACCGCGTTCGGGAACGTGGTTAACAGCCCGTGGTCTTCCCCGCCTCCGAGTACCCATTCCATGGGTACTGTCCGCAGCCGTGCAGCAGCCGACGACAGTCGTTGCGCATCGGCTAAGAGGGCCCGGGCGTCAAAATCAATGACCACTCCGCTGGCGGTCGCCATGCGGCGCCCGTCCTTGAGCAGTCCGTCCGAGAGGTCCATCATGGCCGTGGCCCCGGCGCGTGCAGCCAGGGGTCCGGCCTCCAAGGGGGGCTGTGGACGCCGCTGGCCGTGGACCAGGAGTTGCTCGTCGGCGGACCATTCCAGATGCGAAATCGGTGCATCCAAAAGTGCCAGTCCCGCGGCCGCAACCCCCAGGGGCCCGCACACCGCCACCACGTCCCCCGGCCTCGCCCCGCTGCGCAGTACCGGATGGTCCGCGGCAAGTGATCCGGTAACGGCCGCGGTGACGGACACCTCGCTCCCCCGCCCCAGGTCTCCCCCGGCAACGGCACATGAGGTGGCACCCAGTTCACGGACGGCGGCACTGAAGCCATCGGCCAGGTCTTCGACCCAGGCAATGGGCGTGGAGTGTGGCAGCGTAAGAGAAATCACCGCGGACGTCGCAATGGCACCCATGGCATTGACGTCCGAAAGGTTTTGGGCGGCGGACTTCCAGCCGACGTCGAAGCCGCTGCTTCGGAATCCGCTGGGCCAGTCCAGCCTGAAGTCCTGGTTTTCCACGAGGGTATCGACCGTGATCACGAATTTGCCGCCTGGTGCGGCAATCAAGGCGGCGTCGTCCCCGGGGCCGAGCAAGGCCGATGCACCCTGGAGTCGCGGCAATATTCTGGCCAGCAGCCCGCTTTCGCCTAGGTTTCCTACGGTCTGGGGATCAGCTGCGGGCACGTTGCAAGGCTCCAATGAAAAGGTTGTGTCTGGTGATTTCCGCACCCACCGGGTCAATGACCGAACGCTTCGCCACCGCACCGATCGAGGCGTGCAGTGCACGTCGGGCCTTGCGGGCGCGTCCAGCGGCCCCAAAGCGGGCGATCAGCCCTGTGGCAAGCCCCAGGACGATTCCCAATAATATGCCAATAACGAGCATCAGCGTGGGAACCGGGAAGCCTTCGACCTTGGGAACCTCCGGCAGGGTGAATTGGAGGTACTGCGCACCGAAGAGGGCACCCAGCCATAGTGCCCCGGCCAGGGCGGTGGCCAGCGATATCCACTGGATGACGGAGACCACCGGCCACCACCAGGCCCCGGTGGTGGCACCGATATTGGTGTTGGCAATGGCTTGGTCCAATTCATCGGGCAGCGTCGTCCCGCCGGCTCGCGCCGCACGGCGAATCGATCCCTGCCAGGTGTCCGGGGCGCCGGCGCTTGCTTCATCGGCGAAGCGCCGGACGGCGGAATCGGCTTGGGCCTTTTGCGCGGCACCGGGGGCCGGCAGAGAGGTGCGGTTCAGCTTCGGATTGACATCCGTGCTCTTGAGATTGAGCCGGCGCAACGGGTCCGGGCGAACCTTGGCCAACCAACGCGTGAGCGGCCAACCAGTCTTCTTGTGCGCGTCCATCCGGTAGGAAGTGCGCACGGCATTCACCACGGTATCCACGCCCGCGGCCGTGGCCAGCTCCCCGGTCAGGGCTTTCTTCGCAGGGTCACCGGGCAGCTTGAGTTCTTCTTGGGGAGATCCCTCCGCCATCCGTCTGGCGATGGTTGCCACATCGGCCGTGAGTCGGTTGGTTGCGGCACCGCGTTGGGTGACGACCCGGGCAATCTCCTGGCGCAATGGGTCCAGGCCCTCTCCGGTCAGAGCCGAGACGCCAAGAATCCTGGGGCTGGCCAAGCCGTCCGCCAGCAGGATGGAACGCAACGAATCCATGACGGGACCGCGCTGACTTTCCCTGAGCTTGTCGATCTGGTTGAGGACCACCAAGGTAACCGAGCCGTGGGTCGCCAGCGGCCTGATGAAATCATGGTGGACGGCGGCATCTGCATACTTCTGGGGATCCAGGACCCAAATCAGGACGTCCACCTGCCCGGCCAGCTTGGTGGCGATCTCACGGTTTGCCGCGACCGTGGAATCGAAGTCAGGAAGGTCCAAAAGGATCAGCCCGCTGGCTTCCTTTTCCGATCCAAAGAATCCCTTTTTTTCCAGGCGCAAGGGCGAGTCGAGAACGTGGCGCTCCTGCACTCCCAACCAATCGAGCAACGGATCGGAGCCGGCCCGTCCCCAGATACCGGCCAGGGGTTGGCTGGTCGTCGGCCGGGTTGCCGCGGTCCGGGCGAGGTCCTGTCCGACCACGGCGTTGAACAGGGACGACTTTCCGCTGCCCGTGGCACCGAAAAAGCCGACCACGGTGTGCTCCGCCGACAGGGTCCTGCGGGTCGAGGAACGTTCAAGGACCTGCCACGACGCTTCACTTACCGCCGGATCAATGCGGTCGGCCCCCAGTTCGGTGGCTTCCTTGAGTGCTTCGAGCCGCAGTTCGAGCGGGCTCACTGTTGTGGTTTGACGACGACGGCTCATGCACCTTGCTCCCGGGCCAGTCGGCGTATGGCCGCCGAATTCTGTTTCATGCGGTCTGCGTCCTGCGCGCTGGGAATGTTTTCGAGTCGAGACGCGAATCGCTGCTTTTCCGTCTCCAAGAGATCAGTGCACCGGGCAGCCAGTGAATCCTTCGCCTGCTTGGTGAGTCTGCGCACCGCGTCCTCGCCAAAGATCGCCTCGAGCAGCTTTTGCCCGACCACGGCGGACCCGCCGGCGATTCCGACCTCGAGCCCGGTCAAGCCCGCCGTGGAGGCGAAGACAACCACCATCAGGGCCACTGCGACGCCATTGACGCCGAAGGACACCATGCGTGCGGTCATGCGCTTGTTCGCACCTTCGGTACGGATAATTTCCATGAGGTCACCCTGCCATGCACGAACCTGCTCCGCGACCCGGTCGGAGAATCCGGGAGACAGTGAACCAAGGTTGGACGTGCCCACCAGTGCCTTGCCTGCCGGGTCGGACCGCCAGCGCTCCTCCGTGGTTTCGCTGGCCTTTGCGGCCTGGTCAACCACCACTGCATGCAGGCCGGATTCGATGGCCTCTTCCACATGGTCAACGGGTTTGGGCTTTCCCGTAAAGAAGGCTCCGATCCTGTCCCGCAGCCTGCCAATGCCGGACTCCAAGGAACGGAAGAATTCACCGGTACCGACAAAGTCTTGCCAACGCGCCAGGACCTCGCCGCGCAGCAGGGTCCCGTCCTGCACGCTGGCGAGGATGCCCGCGTGCGCCTGCTCGAATGCCTCATCGGCGTATTGTGCGAGCCGGGCGCTGCTGGCACCTTGTTCCACCATGGCCGTGGCAATGACGTCGCTGCGATCCGCAAGCTGCGCAAGCACCCCTGCCAAGGTTTGGCGGGCGATCGCAGCACGCGATTCGGCATTGGCAGCCAGCTCGCCCAGCCAGACCTTGAGCGGTGCGGCGGCGATTGCCGGCAGCATGTCCAGCTCGTCGAGCTCGACTTCGGGGACCACGAAGAGCTCGGCGCTGCCCAGGCCTTCGCGTTGGAGCATGCCGCGCAGGTCGGTGGCTATCTCGTCCTCGACACCCGCGGGCACCCGGTCCAGGACCACTGCCACGGTGATGTTGCGTCCCGCGGCCTCCGAGAGAAGCTTCCAGGGTACGGCGTCGGCATACCGATTGGCAGTGGTGACAAATATCCAGAGGTCGGCCGCAGCCAGCAGCTGCCCGGCCAGGCGGCGGTTTTCATCCGAGATGGAATCCACATCCGGAGCATCCAGGATTGCCAGGCCTCGGGGAACCGCGTCATCTTGCACCAATATGATCGAGTCGGTCACGGCGGCATCCGGTGTGGCACCGACCTGTGCCGCGGGAATCGCTTGGTTCCGGCTGACGGCCGTACCGGTGATGCGCCGGAGCCCGGGGAGGATCCTGTCGTTCTCCAGCCATGCCCGATCCAGCTCGTGGTGCAGGAGGATGGGTTGGCGTGTGGTGGGTCGGATGGCTCCGGCCCGAGTAACCGGGTGGCCAACGATTGCATTGACCAGCGTGGATTTCCCGGCTCCGGTGGAGCCGCCCACGACGGCAAGCAACGGCGCGTCCAGGCTGCGGTATCGAGGCAGGATGTAGTCGTCGAGTTGTTCCACCGCTGTACGGGCATTTTCACGTGCCTGGGTGACGCCGGCAATATCCAACGGCAGGATGCTGCCCGAAAGATCCGTCCGGACGTCGGTGAGCAGATTGATGGCTTCCATGTCGGCCGGCACGGCCGAGAGTGGTGGCGAACCTTGGGGTTCAGAGCCATTGCTAGTAGTCACCACTACATCATGCCAAACACTCTGGCTTTTTATTGGCAAGCTGGCCCTAGTTATCAAGGACGAAATGGAAAACATGCGTTAAAGACAAATGGCTCCAAACTAGGTTTGGAACCATTTGTGCTGGTGACCCCAGCGGGATTCGAACCCGCGTTACCGCCGTGAGAGGGCAGCGTACTAGGCCGCTATACGATGGGGCCGCATAGCTGCAACGTTTTAGGACTGTTACCGTCCGATTCAATTGAATCGTGACCCCAGCGGGATTCGAACCCGCGTTACCGCCGTGAGAGGGCAGCGTACTAGGCCGCTATACGATGGGGCCGTATGCTTTGCGTGGAGGACTTTCGTCCCCCACGCAAACCGGTCCTCGCTTTCGCGAAGACCGTGACGCTGGGGTACCAGGACTCGAACCTAGAATGTTGGTACCAGAAACCAGTGTGTTGCCAATTACACCATACCCCACAGCGTTGATTTGCTCTCCGGCTTTCTTTTCGAAAGCTTTCGTGCGCCTCAGCACGAGAAATAACTATACCGGCGGATCTGCATAAAGTACAAATCGGGGGCTCACTAGGATCCTAGTGGGCCAAAAACCCCGAGTTTCCGCTGATTATTGCGGCCAGGGACCCCAAATTTTGCAGGATTTCGACCGACTCGGTTTTGTGATCTGGCGCACGATCCAGCAGGATCCCCTGCAGTCCCGCATCCTTTGCGCCTTGGACATCGTTGACCGGGTTGTCCCCCACGTAGAGCGTGGCACCAGGGGCGGTTCCCAGCAGCCGGCAGCCGGCATGGAATGGGCGTGGATCCGGCTTCGGCGCACCAGCCGTATCCGAGCCAACGAGCAACCCGATCCGCCCAAGCCCTGAAAGCTGCAACTTGTTGCGCTGGTAGCTCTCCACGTTGTTGCTGACCGCCCCGTAGGGAATGGACAAGGCATCCAGTGCGTCTAGGCAGGCGTGCACGTCGGGGAACGGCGCCCACATGCCCTGCACCACTTCCTCGTAACGTGCGCTCCATGCCCCAAGCGCCTCGGCCGGCGGGGCTTCCAATCCCACGAGGTCGTAGGCGCGCCGGATCCGCTCGGCACGTTGGCCAAGGAACGTCAGCTCCCCCGCCATATAGCGCTCGTAAGCGCCGGCACCGTCGTCCGCGTAGTCGCGGGCCACATATTCCCGCAGTGCCGCCGGAACGTCGTTGAAGTCCTCGGCCGTGAGCTGCTTAAAGCCCTTGACCGCAGCGGAGTTCAGGTCAACGAGTGTGTCGTCAATATCAAAAAGAACGCCCTCAACCCGGGCCACGGAAGCTCCTCCGGGAGATGGGTTGAGGGCGTCGTTCGCGTTATCCACGATTCTCGCGAGTTCCAGGTTACCGGGCTGCCCGGAACGCGCGCACGCGGTTCAGCGAGGATTCCTTGCCCAGGATCACCATGGACTCAAACAGCGGCGGGGAGATCCGCTTGCCGGACACGGCGGTGCGGATCGGACCAAAGGCATGCCGCGGCTTGATGCCGAGCCCCTCAACCAAGGAAGTCTTCAAGACATCTTGGATTGTCTCGGCGTCCCACTGGTTCGCGGCCTCGAGCGCGGCCAGACCGGCGTCCAGGACCTCGGCGGTGTTTTCCGGCAGGCCCTTCAAGGCATCCGCGGCCGGCTCGATGGCCGAATCCTCGGTGAAAAGGAACTCCAGCATGTCCGGGGCCTCGCCCAGCAGCGTGATGCGTTCCTGGACGAGCGGTGCGGCCTCGGTCAGGATCTCGTTCTGGCGCTCGGTTAGCTGCTCCCCCACCAGGCCGTGGGCGCGGAGGTACGGGATCAGCCGGTCACGGAAGTCGGCGGCCTCAAGCATGCGCACGTGGGTGCCGTTGATGGCCTCGGCCTTCTTGATGTCAAAGCGTGCCGGGTTGGAGAGCACGTCGTGGACGTCAAACGCCTCGATGAGCTGGTCTCGGGTGAAGATGTCTTCATCTGCGCTCAAGGACCAGCCAAGCAGCGACAGGTAGTTCAGCAGGCCCTCGGGAATGAATCCGCGGTCACGGTGCAGGAAGAGGCTCGACTCCGGGTCGCGCTTCGAAAGCTTCTTGTTCCCCTGGCCCATCACATATGGCAGGTGCCCAAAGAGGGGCATGTACTGCGCGACCTTGATATCGATCAAGGCGCGGTACAAGGCAATCTGGCGGGGGGTCGAGGAGAGAAGGTCCTCGCCGCGCAGCACGTGGGTGATGCCCATGAGCGCGTCATCCACGGGGTTGACCAGCGTGTAAAGCGGTTGTCCGTTGGCGCGCACGACCACGAAGTCAGGAACGGATCCGGCCTTGAAGGTGATTTCCCCGCGAACCAGGTCGGTGAAGGTGAGGTCCTCGTCCGGCATGCGCACGCGGAGCACCGGCTCGCGGCCCTCGGCACGGTAGGCGGCGATCTGCTCTTCGCTGAGGTTGCGGTCAAAGCCGTCGTAGCCCAGTTTCGGGTCCCGGCCGGCAGCCTTGTGGCGTTCTTCAACTTCTTCGGGAGTGGAGAAGGATTCGTAGACGTGTCCGCCGGCACGAAGCTTGGCGATGACGTCCTGGTAGATGTCCCCGCGCTGGGACTGGCGGTACGGTTCGTGCGGACCGCCGACGTTGACACCCTCATCCCAGGTGATCCCGAGCCAATCCAAGGCGTCAAGCAATTGGTGGTAGCTTTCCTCGGAGTCGCGCTTGGCGTCGGTGTCTTCGATGCGGAAGATCATCTTTCCGCCGGTGTGGCGCGCATAGGCCCAGTTGAACAGGGCGGTGCGAATCAGGCCTACGTGCGGTGTGCCGGTCGGAGACGGGCAGAAGCGTACGCGGACGGGGGTTTCATCGGTCACGGTGGGAATGAGGGATACATCAGTCATGATGTGACCATTCTATGTCCCCGCACCTGTTCAACCGGCAAGCAGGCTGCTGTCGCGCGCGGTCCCAGGCGGTTAAGCGCCGTTGGCCCCGGATACCGGGGCCAACGTGAGGACGAGGAAGAAACGGGTGGGCTAGCGGCGGAACGGGTTGCTCAAGGTACCGATTCCCTCGATCTCAACATCCACGCGCTGTCCCTCGGTCACCAAGCCGACGCCCGCGGGGGTGCCGGTGAGGATCACGTCACCCGGAAGCAAGGTGAATGCCGCCGATGCATAGGCAACCAGGTCGTTGATCCCCCAAACCATCTGGGAAGTGTTGCCGTCCTGGACGACCGTTCCATCGAGGCGGGTGGTCAGTTGGGTGTCTTCGTGGTCCAACTCGGTCTGGATCCAGGGTCCCAGCGGGCAGGATCCATCCCAGCCCTTGGCGCGTGCCCATTGTCCGTCGGTGCGTTGTGCATCGCGCGCGGTGAGGTCATTGGCGATGGTGTAGCCGAAGATCACGTCCTGGGCCTTTTCGGCGGGGACGTCCTTGCAGATCCTGCCAATGACAACCGCAAGCTCTCCTTCGTAGGAAATCTCCTCTGAGAAGCTTGGCAAGGTGATCGGGTCACCCGACCCGACGACGGCAGTATTGGGCTTCAGGAACATCAAGGGTTCGGCCGGCACCTCATTGCCAAGCTCGGCGGCGTGGTCGGCGTAGGTACGTCCGAAGCACACCACCTTGGAGCGTGGGATGATCGGGGCCAGCAGCCGGACATCCTCAAGCTTGTGCTTGGCTCCGGTTGGCTTGATTCCTTGGAAGAAGGGGTCACCGGAAATAACGATGACCTCGTCATCTTCCACGACGCCGTACATGGGGTCACTGTCAACGACAAAACGAGCAATACGCATGGTTTATAGCTTAGTGGGTTCGTTGGAACCGGTTGCGCGTTTCGGCTTCCGGGCCTTGGCGCCGTCTGCCTCGACTTGGTCTTCGTCCTGCGGGTCGACTGGTTCCGTGTCCGGGTATCCGGTGGGGTTGGATGACTGCCAGCGCCACATGTCCCCGACCATCTGCTCAAGTCCGCGTTCGGCCTTCCACCCGATTTCCTCACGGGCCAGCGTTGGATCCGCGTAGCTCGCTGCCACGTCGCCCGGGCGGCGGTCCACGACGTCATAGGGTATCTCGCGTTCGGAGGCGCGGGCGAAGGCCTGGATCACCTCGAGCACCGAGGAACCGTGCCCCGTGCCCAGGTTCCAGGCGTGCAATCCACCATGGTCCTGCAGGTAGTCAAGTGCGGCCAGGTGTCCGGCACCGAGATCCACCACGTGGATGTAGTCGCGCACGCCTGTCCCGTCGGGCGTCGGATAATCTCCGCCAAAGACACTGACTCGGTCCCGAACGCCCACCGCCACCTGCGCGATGTAGGGCATCAAGTTATTGGGGATCCCTTGCGGGTCCTCCCCGATTCGGCCGGATTCATGGGAGCCCACCGGATTGAAATAGCGTAGCTTCGCAATGGACCACCGCGGGTCCGAGGCGGCAACGTCGTCAAGCATGCCCTCGATGTGGAGCTTGGTCCGGCCGTAGGGGTTGGTGGCGGACAATGCCGTTGCTTCGGTGATCGGGAGTTCGAGGGTCTCGCCGTACACCGTCGCCGACGAGCTGAAGACCAAGGTGCGAACACCGTGGGCATCCATGGCCTCCAACAGGTTCAGCGTGCCCGTGATGTTGTTGCGGTAGTACATCAGCGGCTTCGAAACGGACTCCCCCACGGCCTTGAGCCCGGCAAAGTGGATCACAGCCTCGGGCCTGGACGCATCGAACACGTCCCCGAGCCGGCTCTCATCCAACAAGTCGCCGACATGCAGTTGGGCGTGGCGGCCCGTAAGTTCGGCTACCCGCCGCAGGGCCTCGGGCGAGGAGTTGCTCAAGTTGTCAAAAACGTGGACCTCGTGCCCCTCTTCCAAGAGAAGAAGGACCGTATGGGATCCAATGTAGCCGGCACCGCCGGTGACCAGAATGCGCATGGAATCCATTCTAGATTAGTTGGATCGATCAATACTCTCGAACCGGCTTCATCCTTTTATTCCCGGATGCAATAGTGGCTGGTCACCTAAAGTCATTGGAATTGCGTCAAATCAGTGATCCAACGGGGTCGATCGTGTGTCGCGCCGCACCCGAGCGCGCTGTAGTTGATGCAGCACCTGGGCTCAGGTCGCTTAGCGCAGATCGGGCTCAGGTAAATCCAGTCCCCTTGGGAACGACGGACTTCCCGAATTGGACTCTGGAGTTCCAGGCGCTCTTTGTCTATGAGCAGGCCTGCCTCGACTACCGCTTCGCCTGCCGCTGGCCAGATGTCTTCTTGTGTCCCCGCTGTCATGGCTCCGCGGCTTAGCCCATGGCGTCACGCGGAACCTAGGAATGCACCAACTGCCACCACCAGATCTCGTTGACGGCGGCACCGTTCTGCAAAAGACCCGCATTCCGCTTCTGCAGTGGTTCTAGGCTGCGTATCTGATGTCCACAGCAATCCCAAGAATCTCTGCCTGTCAACTACAACGTCAGTCTGGCCTGGGTCTTTTTGAGATCGCGTGGACAATGCTCCACAAACGGCGCAGGGCCATGGTCGCGCCCGAACTACTCCTGCTCACCGGGGAAGTCGAAATCGATGAGCGCGAGGTCGGCCGCCGGGGAGGACGAAGCAACGTTGCCGCTGCCGCAAAAGTGGCGGTGGCCGTAGAAGTCAGGGACAAGGGATCCTGCAGGGACCCCACGCAGGTCACCCACGGTGCTTCGGCCGAACGTTGGAAGCAATCGTGACGGTCAATGCCGCTCCGCGCGCCGTTATCCACACCGATGGCTGGATGGGTAACGCGCATCTTCCCACGGAAGGCTACGAACATCGGCCGAGGCCCCAAAAAAGGGCTGCCAAGTGCGAGGAAAACCCGGCCCCGATCATGCCACGGGCCCATCGGGGGGGGTAAGCAACTTCAAGTCCTGGCTGGGCGGCACGCACAGATCCGTCAGCACCGCATCTGCAGCTCCATATGGAAGAATCCATCTTCAGCTACAACCGCCGAGCGACACAAATAGTTTCGTTCCAGCGGCTTCTTGGCCTGGAATCGCACCATGAACCGACGACCCTGCGACAGATCACAAACGAAGGGCCCAATACCGCAAAGCGAACCTGAGCCAGCCGGTACGCACTAGTCTTTTTATCAACATGAACTCAGTTATCGAGACGCTATCGCGATAGCCTCCTAACGCCCCAGCAGAAATACCGCGCAATGATTCTGGACCGGCGGCGAGGAAGAGACCCTCTCAAATGATCATAGTTGGCGGACCAACACAATAAATTGAAGACCGGCCGAACATGAAAAAGCACAACAGTTGGTTCGTCGGTCATGACGACAATTCTGACGAACCAGATCCCACGCGCAACCGATTCAGAACACAGTTATTCTGGTCAATCACAACGCACCCGGGATTAGCACGGTTCGAGCGACACAACGAGATTCTACCTCCCAGAGCAATGCGCCTCAGGATGTTAGATTCGTGAAGGTGTATTGCGGGCCCGCGGTTATTTGCCCGCAAGCCTATCGGATACGACGACGCCTATCGCCGACTCGGAACCACGTATCCCGCTCTGAGTCCGAGTACGGGACCCCATCCATTCGAAATGGCGAGAAATGCACATGGCTGCCAGCACGGATTTCGGGCTTAACTGCTGCTCGCTTTGTCCGGTTCTGTGCAAAGAACCCACTGCCGTCGGATACATGAGGAACCCGAGCGGCAATCGATACCGTTCGGAAGGACTTCCATGAACGACCATGAAACTGCATACCCGCACCCAGGCGGCGCCTTCCCCGCCGGTCAATATCAGAAGCAAACCACCCGACGTGCCGCGCTCAGTTTTGGGTTATTAGCAGCGGCCGGCCTCGCGACCGGCTGTTCGCAACATACATATCCAGAGAAACGTAAGTTGCCGGTTCCTCCATCCTCGACTATTAACTCCATCCCGTCGATTTCCTGGCCGACCCAATTAAAAAGCCTGAAACCGGCTGACGGAGTCATCAAAACATTCAAGGACGTGTTTGTGATGACGTCCATTTCCCAGGTCGCCACTATGACTACTAAAACCGGATCCACGCGACTGGCGATCTGCATGCGGGGAAACAGCAACCAAGTCCAGCTGATGGATCCGATAGCCGGAGTTCGTGAGAAAGTCATCACTCTTCCCGGTCATTTGATAGCCAGGGGTATGGCCTGGGACCCGATTGGACGGACCCTCTACATCGGTACGACTGACGGGCATATCTACGCCTACGCCTACGACACTTCGAAAATTGCCGATATCGGCCGCGCCGCGCCGAAGGCGAGCAGTTTGTATGGACTCACCGTCGATTCAACCGGTCGTTTGTGGGGCGGAAGTTACCCCCTGGGGATCATCTGGAACTACACCCCAAAAACCAAAAAGTTCGCCACGCTTCCCCGCATCGATAAAGGAACGGAATACATTTATTCCCTCGCTATCACGGCGGACGACACGGTGTATGTGGGCACCGGAACCAATTCACCGAAAGTGGTCTGCTTTCCTGCAGCATCTCCAACAAAACGAACAGTGCTAAAGCTTCCAGCCCTTCCCGACACAGGTTTCGTCAACAACATCACGGTCGCCGGCGACCACGTCCTCATCACTGCAAGTACCGTAAAGACCCATCTGATCTGGAATCACAGAACACAGACTGCCACGACGGCTGCGCTGCGCATGGCCCAGGGCCAAAGTGCCAGCACGGCAAAGTCAGCATCTAACTACTGGCTGAACGAAGGGGTACTCCACTCCACCAACTCAACGACTGGTGATGACTCGCGAATTGGCATTCTAGGAGTCCAGACTCCGGAACATATATGGGCCGAAAACGATATCGTTTACGTCCTGAGCCGCAATGGGGCAAGCGCAATCACGCACCGCTTTAACTTGGAAACCAAGACATCAACGGTCCAGTCCGCTGCATCACTGATGCCCGCCGGAGTCGAGGTGCACAGTCTTCTTGCACATTCAAACGGCAATATCTATATCGGCGGGTTCCTCGGGGAAGGAATATCCACGTTGGCCCCCGACACGGGAGAACGCTGGCAATCTCCGGACAACGTTGCACCCAACCAGATATCAGGAATGATCGAATGGGACGCAACAAGAACATACATTGGCTCTTACGGCGCGGCCGATATCATTCGATTGGATACCGACCGCGCCGCCGAAGGTCCGATCGCCTTCGAGCTATTGGAAAGGCTCAGCCACAAGTATGCGCAGTCACGTCCAATCGGGTGGGCCAAAAACTCGAAACGGGTTTTCTTCGGAACCGTTCCGGATTACGGACTTTCCGGCGGCGCGATGGGAATCATCGACCCCGGGACGGAAACCGTCGAACAGGTCTACAACAAGCTCATGCCGAAACACTCTATCGTTGGTTTGACGGCCGACGAGAATTACGTCTACGGGACAACATCCACCCGCAATGGAATGGGTATCCCCGACACCCCGGGTGATGCCAAGGTGTTCGCCTTCGATTTAGAAAAAAGGAAGATCGCGTGGAGGCGACGAATTCCAGGGCACAAGGGCGCAATGGCCCCAATACTGGTCGATGACAGGATCCTTGCGGGAACACTTGAAGGAATCGTTGTGTTGCGGGCATCCGACGGCGTGCTGCTCCGGAACCACGCGTTCACGAACAAATTTGACAAGGACCAAAGCCCTGGGTGGTTCACAGCCAATCTGAAACGAATCGGCGACAGCTACAGATTCGTCCATAGAGGAGCTGACTCAATCCATGTGGTGGACTTCTTGGATGGGACCGTACAAAAGATCAGTGTCGATGGCGAGGTCGGAACCGCGCTAGCGGTGACCGAGGATGGTCGTGTATTTGTCAGTCATGACGTCGTTGGAATCGCGGAAGTATCAACGGACGCGAGAGACTCTGCTAAGGTTCGGGTCGATTGATCCTAGCTGAATGCGACGCGGGCAGGAATCCACACGTGGATTCCTGCCCGCACTTGCCAACGAATGACTATGCGAGTCGTTCGAGCCAACCGTGACGGTCTTCAACGGCACCGGTCTGGATGCCCAGCAATTCTTCGCGCAGCGCCATGGTCACTTCACCTGCGGGTGCTTCCGGATCGCCGATGTGCTCGTCACCGTTCTTCAGCACGCCAATCGGGGTGATGACGGCGGCGGTGCCGCAGGCAAAGACCTCCTGGATGTCCCCGCTGGCAATGCCCTCACGCCATTCACCTAAGGTGATGGTGCGCTCCTCGACTTCAAGGCCGCGGTCAGTGGCCAGCTGGATGATCGAGGAACGTGTGATGCCTTCAAGGATGGTGCCGGTCAAACGCGGGGTGACGAGCTTGCCGCCCTTCATCACGAAGAAGACATTCATGCCACCGAGCTCTTCCACCGCCTCGTTGTTGAACGGGTCGAGGAAGAGGACCTGCTTGCAGCCGTTTTGTTCGGCCTCCAGTTGCGCAACAAGGGAAGCGGCGTAGTTGCCGCCGCACTTGGCAGCCCCGGTGCCGCCGCGTCCGGCGCGGGCGTAGTTGTGCGACACCCAAATGCCCACCGGCTTCAGCTCCCCGCCGAAGTAGTTGCCGGCCGGGGACGCAATGACGCGGTAGGAAACCTTGCGAGCCGCCCGAACGCCCAAGAAAGCTTCGGTGGCAATCATGAAGGGGCGGAGGTAGAGCGCCTCCCCGTCGCCGCTGGGAACCCACTGGACGTCGGCCTTGACCAAGCGTCGCAGTGACTCGACAAAAGCTTCCTCGTCCAGCTGCGGAAGCGCCAGGCGCTCGGCGGATCGATTCAGGCGGGCTGCGTTCGCGTGCGGACGGAACGTCCAGACGCTGCCGTCGGCATGGCGGTAGGCCTTTAGGCCTTCGAAGATTTCCTGGCCATAGTGCAGCACCGAGGCCGCTGGATCCATGGCAATGGGGCCGTAGGGCTCGATGCGCGCGTTGCTCCAGGTGCCCTGCGGTCCTTCACCATCGGCCGACCAGTCGATGACCGCGGTGTGGTCAGTGAAGAAATCCCCAAAACCTGGGTTCGCCAGAATGTCGGCGCGTTCCTGATCGCTTTTACGGTGAGTTGAGAGATCTTCAATGAATTCCATGATGCCGTCAGGCTTCCTCTTCGACAGGGTGTTGCGGTGGCAAGCCAGCAGGGGCTTGCCACCCTAAGAATTGGTTCCTAAATGAACCTAGTCACCAGCTTAAGCCAGTGCGGCAACGATTGCATCGCCGATCTCCGCCGTGGTGCGCGGATCGGTCATTTCATCGCGTGAAGCAATGTCGCTTTCCACTGCTTCCTCGACCCGGCGGGCCGCCTCCGGAAGACCCACGTGGTCAAGCAGGAGGGCTGCCGAAAGGATTGCCGCAGTCGGATCCGCCTTTTGCTGGCCGGCGATGTCAGGGGCCGATCCGTGGACCGGTTCAAACATTGAAGGCGCGGTGCGGTCCATGTTGATGTTTCCGGATGCGGCCAAGCCAATGCCACCGGTGATGGCGCCGGCCTGGTCGGTGAGGATGTCGCCAAAGAGGTTGTCGGTGACGATGACGTCAAAGCGCGACGGGTTGGTCGTCATGAAGATCGTTGCGGCATCGACGTGCAGGTAGTCGTGGGTGACATCGGGGAATTCGGCAGCGACTGCCTCAACGGTCCGGCGCCACAGGTGGCCGGCAAAGACCAGCACGTTGTGCTTGTGGACCAGCGTCACATGCTTGCGGGTACGCTCATTGGCACGGCGGAAGGCGTCGCGCACGACTCGCTCGACGCCGTGGGCAGTGTTGATTGACACTTCGGTGGCGATTTCGTGCGGTGTACCCACGCGCAGGGCGCCGCCGTTACCGACGTAGGGTCCCTCGGTGCCTTCGCGGACGACGATGAAGTCGATTTCGCCGGGATTTGACAACGGGCTCGGGACCCCCGGGTAGAGCTTGGAGGGGCGCAGGTTCACGAAGTGATCCAGGCTGAAGCGCAGCTTGAGGAGCATTTCGCGCTCGATCAATCCCGACGGAATGCGGGTATCCCCCGGCGCTGCGCCTACAGCACCGAAGAGGATGGCGTCATGGCCGCGGAGCGCAGTGAGCGTCTCCTCCGGAAGGGTCTCCCCCGTCTCCAGCCAATGCTCGGCACCGAGCTTGTAGTCGGTCAGTGCCAACTGCACGCCAGAGGCTTCGGTTGCCTTCTTCAGGACCTTTACGGCCTCGGCAATTACTTCAGGACCAATGCCATCACCTGGAATGACGGCAATATTCAAGGATTCGCTCATGCTACGAGTTTATCGACTCGTATCACTATGTGAGCAACCCATCTCATATTGTGAACGGCGGCAGCAATTCCGCCTCAATTCTCATGCCATGGCATGACGAATGCCTTGCTTCAACACCGTAGGCTAATCAAGGAAGAAGAAGCAGCCCCATTGCCCACGCAGGAATCGATGACGCCACACCGCAGCCTAGATAGATGGATTCGCGAGAATCCACACAAGGTCGACCTCATCCTTGGCCTCGGCATATGGCTCGTCTTCGGACTTCTTGCCGGAATCATGCTTGGTGTTTCGGGAAACGGCTGGCAATTGGCCATCCTGGGTACCGTCCAAACGCTCCCATTGATTTGGCGCCGCCGGCACCCTGGGCTGGCTGCCGGAATAATTGTCCTCGCCCACCTCATCCAAGTTGCCGTCACCGACGAGTTATTGCCTTCCCAAATTGCCGTGCCGATTACGGTGTATTCGTTGGCCGCCTATGGACGACGCTGGCAGTCATTCGCTGGTCTCGCCGCGGGATTCGTGGGCGCCCTTCTTGCCAGTATTCGAGTGGGGGCCTGGTCCGCAGGCAGCTCACCGGAAGGTGCGGTGCGCAATTTCATCGCGCTCGGCCTCCTGGTCTTGGTGGCCTGGACGTTTGGGGATTTGGCCCGGACCCGACGGTTGACCCTGCAGACGCTCGAGGACCGCGCCAGAAGGCTCGAAATTGAGCGGGAGCAGGAACGCGCCTTGGCCGCTGCCGATGAACGCAGCCACATTGCGCGAGAAATGCACGATATCGTTGCCCATTCACTTTCGGTGATCATCACGCAGTCCGATGGTGCGCGCTACGCAAGTGAACACGATCCGGAGATCGCCCGGGAAACCCTCGCCACCATTTCGCAGACGGGGCGCAGCTCGTTGCGCGAGATGCGCCGGCTGCTGGGTGTTCTGCGCAGCGATGAGGAGGCTTCAACCCGTCCCCTCCCCGCCCTCGTCGACGTTCCCGAATTGCTTGATGCCACGCGCATGAGTGGCTTGGCCATCAACTTCGCGCAGGAAGGCACCGCCCGGCGCGAGCTTCCGGCAGGTGCCGAGCTCACCGTATACCGGGCCATGCAGGAGGCCCTGACCAACGTCCTGAAGCACGCCGGCCCCGAAGCCGCGGCCGGCGTGAGTCTGCGCTGGGACAATCGGGGACTCCAGTTGCTGGTATCTGACAACGGGCGCGGGGCCGGTGCCCTGGGAAGCTCCGCATCCGGACAGGGCCTTCGGGGAATGGCCGAGCGAGTTGCCCTCTACGAGGGTCACGTCGAAGCAGGACCCACACCCGGCGGAGGCTTCCGCGTTTCCGTATTCATCCCCTACACCGAGGACTAAAAAGCTTTGCCAAAAGAAAACCCCATCCGCGTCGCGCTGGTCGATGACCAGCTCCTGGTCCGCAGCGGCTTTAGGATGCTCATCAATTCCCAAGCTGATCTTGAGGTTGTTGCCGAGGCATCGAACGGCCGCGAGGCCATCGCCTCCCCTGCACTTGCCGCGTCGGATGTCATTCTTATGGACGTGCGCATGCCGGAAATGAATGGGATAGAGACAACAGAGCTGTTACTTTCAGGACAATCCAAGGCTGCACCCGGGCCCAAGGTCATTGTCCTCACGACCTTTGACCTCGACGAGTACGCGCTGTCCGCCATCCAGGCCGGTGCCAGCGGCTTCTTGCTCAAGGACGCTCCCCCGGAGGAGCTGCTTGAATCTATCCGTACCGTCCACCGCGGGGATGCAGTCATAGCACCGTCCACGACCCGGCGCCTTCTTGACCATGTGGCGCCGATGCTGAGACGCTCGACCCTTCCGGACAGCGCCCATGTCGTGTCGGTGCAGTCCCTAACGAGAAGAGAGCGCGAAGTCTTTGAATTGATTGCCCAGGGCCGGTCCAATCCGGAAATTGCCGCCGGACTTTTTCTTTCCGAAGCGACGGTCAAGACGCATGTTGGGCACATCCTGGCCAAGCTCAACGCACGGGATCGAGTGCAAGCTGTCGTCATCGCTTACGAGACTGGAATAGTTTCCCCTTGATTCAGCCGCACGGTCTACCGCTAGATTGTAGGAGTGGCTGACCGCGGTTGCAGGAGCAATTGCTGGTGAAACGAGAAAGCTCCGGTTCCCTGCGCGGAGGCGGTGGGAACCGGAGCAACTCAAGAGCTTCGCATTACATGCTCGCAGCTTTCACCAGGCTGTCCTCGGAGGGCAAGTTCGAGTCAAAGTCCTCCAGTCGCGTACCAACACCAAGCAGCTCGGCAATCGCTGCAACCGTGCGGATTGCCGCCTTGCCGTCACCGTAGGGGTTGGTCGCCATGGCCATCTGCTCATAGGCAGCAGCATCATTGAGCAAGAGTTCGACGGATTCAAAGATTTTCTCTTCGTCGGTGCCGATGAGCCTCACGGTGCCGGCGACAACGGCTTCCGGGCGCTCGGTGTTCTCGCGCATGACGAGTACCGGCTTGGCAAGGCTCGGAGCTTCTTCCTGCACGCCGCCGGAGTCGGTCAGCACAATGTTGGCCGCGGCGATGAGCCTGGTGAATTCGCCGTAGGCCAGTGGCTCGGTCAGGGTGATGTTCTGGAGCCCCTCGATCTCGGGCAGCAGGGCTTCACGCACGGCGGGGTTGCGGTGCAGGGGAAGAATGAACTCGACTTCCGGCTCCGCGGCCGAGAGGCGTGCCAAGGCGCGGCCGATGCCGCGCATAGGCTCACCCTGGTTCTCGCGACGGTGTGTCGTGACCAGGACAATCTTGCGACCGGACGACACCAGCTCTTCAAGCTTGGGGTCGCCAAACGGAATGTTCTTTTCAACGACGGTGAACAGGGCATCGATGACGGTGTTGCCCGTGACCGTAATGGTCTTCGGATCAATGGTCTCGTTGATCAGATTCAGCTGGCTCAGCGTGGTAGGTGCAAGGTGCAAGCTTGCGATCTGGGACGTCATCTTACGGTTCGCTTCCTCCGGGAACGGAGAGAAGATGTCGTAGCTGCGAAGTCCCGCCTCAGCATGGACAACCGGGATACCCCGGTAGAACGCGGCAATGGCTCCTGCAGTGGACGTGGTGGTGTCCCCCTGGACCACCACGGCGTCCGGCTTTTCCTTCTCAAAGATTGCATCGAGACCATTGATGGTCTTGGTGAGCAACGAGTTGAGGGTCTGACGCGGCTGAATGACGTCCAGGTCGTATTCAGGGGTGATATCGAAAAGTTCGTTGACTTGGTCGAGCATCTCACGGTGCTGGCCGGTAACGGTCACCACACAGTCAAAGAGCTCGGATTCCTGCAGGGCCTTCACAATCGGTGCCACCTTGATGGCTTCCGGCCTGGTGCCGTAAATCGGCATGATTTTCTTCACGATAACCTATCCGTTGGGGCGAATAATGAGATGGATCGACGTGCTGTCAACAGCCTAGCGCCACAGACCACGAGTATCGATGACGTCCTTGCCAGCCAATGCGGTAGCAGGGACGGTTTTGAACTGATCATGGTCAACAAGGACCACGACGGTGGAAGCCTCCTCAAGGGCCGCCTCGGTGCTGCACAAGGATACGTTGCGGATCCCGGTCAGGCCCTTGGGCAGTGCCTCAATGTGTGGCTCAACCAAGAGGAATTCAACGCCAGGAGCCTTTTCGGACAGAGACTTCGCGATCGCGATGGATGGTGATTCGCGCAGATCATCGATGTTGGCCTTGAACGCCAGACCCAAAACGGCAACCTTGCCGTTAAAACCAGGCGTTTCAGTAGACTTGATGACCTTGTCCACGACCCATGAAGGCTTTGCGTCGTTGGTTTCGCGTGCCTGGCGAATTAACTTGGACTCCTCGGGCGCGGCAGCGACGATGAACCAGGGGTCTACTGCAATGCAGTGTCCGCCAACACCGGGGCCCGGCTGCAGGATGTTTACGCGCGGGTGGTGGTTTGCCAGCTCGATGAGCTCCCACACGTTGATGCCGACCTTGTCGGAAATGACCGACAGCTCGTTGGCGAAGGCGATGTTGACATCTCGGAAGGAGTTTTCAACCAGCTTGGCCATTTCGGCGGTGGTTGCGTCTGTGACTAGGATTTCGGCTTCGCAGAAGATGCTGTACAGTTCCTTGGCCATCTGCGCGGCCTCGGGCGTAATGCCGCCGACGATGCGGTCATTGGTGACCAGTTCTTCCATAACGCGGCCGGGCAATACACGCTCCGGGCAGTGAGCAATATGGAGGCTCGCAGAGTCCAGATCGGGACGTGCGGCGAACAGCCGGTCCGCCATATGCTGGGTGGCCCCCGGAGGGGACGTGGATTCAAGGATGACCAGCTCGTTGCCGCGAAGCTGCGGGGCGATCTTGTCAGCAGCGGCCTCGATGTAGGACAGGTCGGCGCTGTGGTCTGCATTGAACGGAGTCGGCACTGCGACGATGTAGGCATCTGCTGCCGGGGTGTCAAAGCTGGCGCTCAGGGTTCCGTTGGCCACGGCGGCGGCAACGAAGTCACCGAGGGCTGGCTCAACGAACGGTACCTCGCCGCGGTTCACTGCATCGACGGTACGTGGCGTGACATCCACACCCTTGACGATGATTCCCTTCGAGGCGAGGATTGCCGCCGTCGGCAGTCCGATGTAGCCAAGTCCGACTACGGCAACTTCTTTGATACTCGTCACTATGACGTTTCCCCTTGGTGATAGTGGGCGTACCAAGGCATGAAGACAACCTAGGCACTGAAGTTCAGAAGGCTACGATTCGTAACCTCGAACAGAATACTGCATTCGTCCATTCATTGCAGTTTGTCGGTGATCATTTTGTAGGTCTCAGACAGTTTTCGGGCGTTCGCCGACCAGGTGCGCTGCGCAAGCATCTGCTTCCTCCCGGCAGCACCCATCGAAGCCCTCTTCGATGGGTCGTTTAGCAATATGCTAATTGCTCGGGCCAGTCTGTGGGCGTCATCCGCCGCCACCAGCAGCCCAGTTTCCCCATGAACAACGAGCTCTCGCAATGCGGGCAAATCCGCGGTGATGACGGGGACTTCGCAGGCCAAGGCTTCGACGGGTTTCAACGGCGTCACTGCTCGGGTTACCGAGAGGTCCCTGCGCGGAACCACGAAAATATCTAGCGCGCAGTGGTAGGTGCGGGCTTCGGCCCGCGGGACCCGACCGGGGAAAATACAATACTCGAAAACACCCAGCGATTTACTCAGTTCCTTGAGATTGTTAGATTCGACACCACTTCCAACTATTAAGACGCGTAGCTTGGGATTGTCGGGGATAAGTTCTGCAGCAGCTCGGATCAACAGATCCAATCCTTCATAGGCAACCAGGCTACTGACGGTGCCCACATACTGGTGCTCCGTGGAGAGCCCCAACATCTGACGTGCCTGCGTGCGCTTGATCGGCACTTCAAGAAACGCGTCCCCAATGGCATTGGGCGCAATTGAAATCTTGGAGCTTGAAACTCCTTGATCAACTAATTCAGCTTTCATGGCCTCACCCAACGTCACGACGTGGGTCGCTCGTGATGCAACGAATGCTTCCCGCTCCTTGAACAACTTATATCGTTGGGATGATTTCGCGCCCTCGGGCCGTGTTGAGGCCCAAGTATCCGCCAACTGCCCGCGGACTTCGTATACCCACGGCAAGCCATATGCTTCTGCCACGCTCATGACTGCAAGTGCATTGGAGAAATCAGTTGTGGTGTGCAGAAGGCTGGGTCGCAATCGCTCCACGGCATTTGCCAGGGCGTCAGCTTGCTGCTGGATCTTTGCTCGCAGATCCGACCGGTACTCAGTCGGGAGAATCCGTCGATAGGGGATGCCGTCAACGATGTCTATGGCTTTCGACCGAAATTTCCCGACTGAAAGGGGGTAGCCGGCCCTCGTGAGTACTTCGACTTTCCAACCCGCGCCTTTTAGGGAGGTCATGATCGAATGCGAGCGCTGGGCATATCCACTTCCCGTGTGGGGGAGGGAATTCGTGAGGAAGTGGAGGGCAGTATCCTGGCCAGATGAAGTAAATTGTCCGGCTTCACGGATATGGATTGTCGGCAAATCGCCCTGAAAAACCTTCATTTCACTTTGGTAATGACGAAGCTGTTTATTGGATGGTGGCACGACCAAAGCCAGGATATTGATCGCTTCTTGCATGTCACCCAAATACCAAGCGTGCCGTGCGAGTGTTCTGCACAATGCAACGTGCGACGAGACTCGGTTCTTCAACAGGTGTTCGGCGCTCACCGGATCTTGAATCGCAATGGCCATGTCACCCAACCGGGCCAGGATTCGATCAGGAAGAACCGATGTATCCAGCCGCCCAAGGTACTGGCCAAGCCCCGACGTGTTGCCTGACAGTAATAGTGCGGCGCCCCTGAGTCCGACGGCGCGTTTGGGGATTAAGCGAATAGATTTACCGGCAATCTCGGCCAGAAGTCCCGAGTCAAAACGTCGTGCTACCTGTAGAAAAAAGTAGATGGGATCATCAAGCACGTTGTCGCCGACGATTTTGGTGGTGGTTCGAAGGTTCCTCACCGCACAACTGAAGTTTTGTCCACTATTCATCGAGCCCGTTTCAGCCATGCCTATTCTCTCGCGTGATGATTGCGTCGATCAAATCCATGTACTTTTCGCCCAATTTTTCCAATGATGCTTTCTCAAACACCCAATTCCGACCTGTACTTCCGACATCAAGTTTCTGCTTGTCTGCGTACAGTTGCCGCCACAGGTCCACTATGTTTTTTGGATCGTGGTCTACGATGTCGCCTGCAGCTGCGTCGGAGATGATTTGCGCTGCTTCGCCTTTGACTATTCCGGTGATGTGGCGGCCCAGTGAAAGCAGCTCATAAATCTTTGAAGGCACCGTGTGATTGAAGCTGGGCCAATCGTCACGCAAGCTCACCACGCAGGTATCCGCCCATTCATAGTGAGATCGAAGTGCATCGCCTCGAGCCGGTACGTGGAAATCGATTCTTGCGTCGATTTCTTCTGCGTAACGGCGTAGGCGATCACTAGCGGTTCCACCGCCAACGATCCGTAGTTGTACGTGGTCAGGCACCATAGTGGATGCCAGAATCACTGATTCCAGTCCTTGGCTCTCCCCCAGATTCCCAAGATAGAGCACATGGAGTCTTGAATCTGTGCGTTTTGGACGATCGTGGAGCGGTTCAAAGTTTCTGGTACTGATCCCGTTGTGAATCGTTTGCACGGCGCGTACGCCGTCACGAGTCAATATGTCAGCGAAACCGTCCGTCACCGTTACGACGACTGTCGCGCGACGTTGAACGGCACGGACCGCCCAGTGCGCCAGCCGAGTCAACCATTTCCACCGAAGGATTCGTGAATCCGAGATCAAGTCCGGCCAGGCATCCCGCATTTCCAAAAGAAGCGGTCGCCTAAACATGGTCGCCACGATGAATCCGATAAACATTGTCGGCAAGGCAGGAACGGTTGCTATCACTATGCTCGGCCGCGCCTGGAGCAAAGCCCTTGGAAGCATCAAGGCGCCATCGACGATGTTTTTGGCGATCTTGCCGGCGATGTGGCTCGGCTTCTTCATGGATGGATAACTACGGATCTGCTCTCCGTGTGCTCCAACCTCAATTGAGCGTGAACGTCGACCGGACGAAGTGGAGTCTAATGGCGCAACTGTTCTCGGGGTTACGACGTTCACTCTCCAGCCAGCCATACGCATGACGTAGACGAACGAATCCCAACGCCGCTGTGGTGGCGATACCTCCGGAGAATAGGAATGCGTCAGCAATAGAACGCGCACGGCCCCCACTGACATCTTCCACCTATCTCGAGGAGCGCTTGCCCCACTTTTTATTCCTCGATTCTACGACAAATTCATTCAATGTCGTTCCGTAGCCAAGGCCGACTCCGTGCGGCAACCTAACCTTTGAAAGAAAGAGACCAAGTTAGAACATGATGTGCTGTTCATTAAGTCCGAAAGACGACACCACGCCAGTCGCGAGCAATTCAGTCTCTTCTATCGACCAAGTATGATTTTCTGCCTGTACGGAACGCATCTGCACAAAGTTGAAACGGTCGGCTGAATATATCGTGCCTCCGCCATCAACTACACCTCTAAGGAAGTTGGTGTCCTCTCCCCTGCCCAATTCTAGGAACGGTACATGTTGCAGCATTTCACGAGTCGTGAAAATTGTGGGCCCCATGACCATGTCCGTGAACCGATGCTCTCGCTCCTCGAAGCGCAGCAATGTGGCGTTTCGATCAGCCAGATACATGTAATGCGCCTGCTTACCCACAACATTCGCCCCGCTGTAGCGGTGTGCTGCGGCCTGATCCTGTAAGTAATTGGCACCGTAAAGGTCGTCGTCGTCCATCTTAGTGGCGTAGTCCCCCGAAGCTGCGGAAACGGCAAGGTTGAGGCAGGCACCGAGCGGCGTAGTTCGCGGCTGATGCAGCAGGACAAAGTTGTCTATTCCGAATTCCCGGGCCTCCGCGCGCACCGCTCGCTCGTCGAGTTCAAATCCATGGGTAAGAAGCACCAGCTCGGTATCGACGTTAACCTGTTTGCCGACAGTGGCAAGGATATGGCTGATTTGCTGCGGCCTGATCGTAGAGACTAGGGCAGAAATACTCGGTGTCCGCGTCATTGAGAACGGCAGGGAGGAATCGACCGGGATTCCTGCAACCTGAAGCACTTGCTCAGCGCGGTGCGCATACGTATGTTGCTGCCAGATCTTGCGTTGGCCCAAGTGAACAGTTCGATCTCGCAGTTCTTTACTGCGTACCAAGGAACGGATCATGCTCGCAGATTCCGCGCGACTACCGACGTCCAACACTTCCGATTTGTCAAAGAACTCGGTAATCGCGCGACTGGGTGCGGTTACAACGGGCGTGCCGGATGCAGTGATTTCAAAAATTCTTCTCGCACACATGCTTGGTGAATCAACCACGGAGTTCACATTCAGGAATACCTTGTAAGCCTTGTACGCGGTGAGCATTTTTTCATAAGGGAGGCTCCCCACGACACTGTCGTTGAATGGCGCAGGGAATTGATAGTTTGCTTCCCCACCCAGTTGCCTAGAGAAGATTTCAAGCCCGTGGTCCATGTTTCCTGATACGTCTAAAGCGCCGGTGAGAAGCATTTCCATTTGTTCTCGGCGTTCCGGAAATTTGTGGGCAAAATACATTCCCGCAAATGCTACGTCCCTGGCCTGAAAGCCTCGTTGCGGACGGATGGGATTGTGAATCGCGGGCTGGGCGGCAAAGCTCAACGCGTGAATACGTTCATGACCGAGGTCCAACTTGTACCGGTCAATTTGGGTTGAGTCTGATGTAAACACCGTGTCAAAGAGCCTGGCGGTGGCCAAAAAATCCTCGTAGTGTGGCGGGTCTTCCTTGTTCCAGAAGACTGTGGGAATATTTTGGGACTTGCACCAGGAAACCAGTTCCACGATGGCAGGGCGAGGGGCTGAAGATCCTGTTAAATGATAGGACCAGGCCTTGTCGTTTCCTGCCCACGCCGACTCGACGAAAAGAAGATCCACAGGTTCGGCCGTCAGATTCTGAAGCCATGTATCAGGTTTGACAAAGACGCAGTCCCATTCGTAGCCCCAAGCCTGCGCCGAAAAATCGTCCAAAATAGCTGCCACGCGAGGCCTGGCCCCAAGTGCCGGTTTCCGGTTTGGTTGAAGGGCTGGAAAGTCCAACAGCATTCGCCCATCCAATGAGGTACGGATCTTGCGACCCTCAATGTTGTTTGCGCCGTTGTGCGCCAGAACGGATTGCCGACGATTCCAGCGGTGCAGCTGTTTCAGCCCGCCTTGTCGAAAGTGCCAAAGAGCTACCCGCAGATTCTTGATGATAGTTTCCTAATGCCTTGTATGCTGACGACTTTAATGTGCCTTGCCGACTATGACAGACCAACTAAGTGTAATAGATACATTTATCACCGGGGTTCGCAGGGCCATCCCTTCGGGGAAGGACATGTCAAGTCAATACGCTGGTCCAGCACGAAGACGCCTGCTCCCGAAGGAAGGCGGTGCGTACCTGCGGGAGCAAAGCTTATATTCCTCGCAGGTCACCGAGTGGCGCAAGCTGCGCGATCCCGGTGTCCTAAAGGGCAAGAAGGCCTGGGAGAAAATCGGAAAGTTGTCCCCGGAGTAGGCCGAGATTGCGCGTCTGCGCCGCCAGCTGGAGGTTAGCAAGGGCCTGTTGAAACGATCCGAGGCAGCGCTTGGTGTGATGGGTTACGCCGATGTTTGCCTGATGGTTTAGGTCAGGAGCTGGCTGGCCAGGAATAGTTCGACATAATCCGAAGCCGGATGGATACTTGTTCTTCCGATTTTCTCCGGAAAGACGCCAGCCATGGGCCATCCGTTTAAGGTGGTTGTCGTGGGGCCCGATTTTCATGTGTTTTCTAGCTGGGTTGGGTTACTCGCCCGGCGCCGTTTCGCACCAGCTGCAGTTTCTCGTCCACTCATCGCGGTGGATGGCTGAACGAGGCGTTGCCGTGCAGGTGCTGGCGCTACATAGGACACGGGTATCGTCGAAGTTGTGTAAACAAGCGGTAGCACCTGAACGGGATTCGGAAAGCACCTAGATCGGCCCAGCGTCAGCTCACGGCACCGGCGAAGGCACGATACAACCACTGCGGACTGCCTGGCTGGACCCAGCAGTGTGCTGGCGCGTGCTGGACACCCATGCTTATACCGCCGGTGCTCGACGTGCGTCACCCCGACCCACCCGGACCGTTGGCCAGGCGGGCCAGGACTGCCGACGGTCGCCGGCGGCCGTATGGCGTCTTCCCCGGTCGCTGTTCGAGGATCGCAGCAGAATCAACCAGCCTTGTGACGGCGGTTCGTGGTCGTTGGCCAGGTGACGTCGACTGGGAGCCACCCCCGAGGCATCGATGCCACCAGCGCGAAGGTGCCATCCAATGCCCACTCTAGCGCTACCGCTTCATTACACAACCGCTACGGACTGCTCCGCTCTAACACCCGGAGCTTTTAGTAACGATGAATGACTTCGCCTGCTCAGATATGTTTTTAGGGGCTTGCCACGACTTTGCGGAAGCCCTGAATACGGGCAGACGCCGGCCGAGTCGAAAGCCGTCGCATCAGTTGGATCCCTGGCGATCGTACGACAACGCCATGGCTGAGGCACTGAACTCGGTGTACAAGGCTGGGTTGATCGACCGACGTGAATGGTCCGGACAGGTTGAGGTCATGGCTGAGACTTCGCGTTAGATTGGCCAGCACAACTTCAGGCTGCGGCATTCAACCCTTGGATACAGGCCGCTGGATGAGCTTCATGAACAGTGGTCCAAACTCTCGAACACGGAGGCTGCAGACGCTTAGAAAATCTAACTAAGAACCCCCTAGCAAATCCAGTGCTTAGCACATCCATAGTGAAGCGAACGTCATAGTTAGGTGTTTGGCCTGGTCATGGGCATTGGGGCATGAATTTACCGACCCCTGCCATTACGAGCAAGCCCTTTTCACGCATCCGGCACGTCTCGGAACATACCATTACACGGCGGCGATCTCCAAATAGGCAAGCAATTTGCCCATGGCTCCCCATGTATGGTTGACGGGTTTGTCCTGTATGTCGAGCTGTCTCCGGGCCGCGTCAGCCAGATGTTCGACCATATCGCCCGACAGGCTGGTCTGTTGAAGCGCCGATTCGACCATCGCGGACACTGAATCACGGGTGATCGAACCTGCGGGAACGAAACTGGGCACCAATTCCAGCAAGGTCTTGCTGGGACCGATGGACACCTTGTCAAGATCGCCGTCGAAGACGTAATGAGGTACGTCCTCGCCCGAGAGCGGACCACCGAGCTCGCGAAGACGATCATGAACGTACTCGCGGGGCATGTTCTTCTCGAGCTTGTCATACTCGAACGATGCCAGCCGAACATCTGTGATGATCGTCATGTCGGCCACGGGGTTGACCGGGCGGTCAAGTACGGTGGCAGGGGTGACTCCGGGCATCTTGTTGAACCCGGCAATACGCGGATCCATTAGAGGATGCAGGCTGAATTTCGTGAGCGACGTCCCCCGTGAACCGTGGATGGGGCTGCGGAAGGCGAGGTAGTGCCATTCAGCAGTGGCCGGTGCCGCGAAGTCGAGGCCGGTAGCCTCGCAGAAATCTCGGGTTAGACGGCCAAATCCCTCGCCCCAACGCGGGTTCGCATTAAGGACAGATTCCTCGATGCTCTCCAAGCTTCGGGGACCGAAGAATTTTGTGAACAGCTCTCCACCGTGGCCGGAAGTCGAGAAGTATCCCGGCTTGTCAATTACCAGATTCGACTGTGCGATCGGATGATAACTCGCGATATTGTTGGCGTACCATATCCGCAGGGCATTGGCCATCCGTTTGGTCGGGGGGCGATGCCCCACTTCCACGCCGAGATGGAATCCGATCTCTTCAGCAAGCTTGGAGCTCACTTCGAAATCACGGTCGTTCCATGAGCCCACCCTAGCCGTACTGAAAACACTGCGGCTCGCACCTTCTTCAGTGAGCAGTGCAGCGCCCAGGATGGCACGCGAGTCACCGCCACCGGTCAGCCCGAGGCGATACCCATATAGCGTCTTCGCTGCGATGGCACGGGCAACCCCGGCGATGTCAAGGGTCATCGTGCGCATGACATCCACGTACGAATCCGGGTCGAAAGAAAAGATCTCCGGCAGGTTTCCGAAATGGATAACCGCCGTCGAAGCGGGAACGTCCAATTGCAGCACAATCCGCGATCCGGGCGTCAGGTAGGTGATCTCTTCGCACAGCGTCTGGATCGAAAACGTCTCTGCGGTGATTGAGTGACGGAACAGCATCGCCTGGGCAAAATCCTCATTCACCGTCACTGGCAGCCCCATCCTGCGCCTGGCCTGCTGGATGACGAAGCTAGAGTCTGACGCGATCAGCAGACCGGCCTCACGCGAGACGTAGAGCGGCAACGACCCCATAATGTCGTTGTGCATTTCGAACTCGTCCCCTAACCAGTTCGAAGTAATGAAGCACCCACTGGAGCGACGGATCGAATTCGGTTGTACAGAATGTGCGGACACAGAGATCCGATGGCGCTCTGTGTCCAGGGCGAATCCGGAAAAAATGCGCCCATTCTCCGGATCCACATCATTCCGTGGCGACGTCGAGACCCACATAAGACGCCACTGAGACGCAATCGAGACATCAATGTGCTCGGCCTCGAAGTGCTCGATCCACCTCAGAGACGACTTAAGTGCCTCGAGACGCTCCGTGGCTGACTCATGATAGACAACTGCGAGGAAATTCGTCAATTTGGGCCCCTTGGGATCTGTTAATCAAACGTTACGCGTGAAAGGAAGCGCATTGAGCTTGTCGGTCAGGACATCCCAGTCCGGATTGGCAACAACCGCGTCGAAAAGTCGAACGAAAGATTCCTTGTCCGGGCCGAGATGCCCCTCACCCAAATAGGGTCGCAACACTACAAGAGGCAAGTCGTCGTGCACAACGTCAAGAAAGGGCTGTAGATGTTTCTGCACGTGATCGTGATCGCCTTCGTTCTGAAGGTAAATGATCTTCGCATCCACCCCGTCCCGGTCATACATGTCAAGCACCGAAGAGATCAGGGGCAACCGAGGCAAATCTTCAAGTGGCACATTCCAAGCAGCTTCGAGATACCACCGCACAGCGGACTCCGTGAACAGGGGGAAATTCGTCTGGGGATTGGAAACGATGGCGGTTGCCCCTGGGATCCGGCAGGCATGGAAAAGCGAGGTAAAGCCACCACCGGAGGGACCGAACATGATCAGGCGCGTACCTTCAGAGATCCCTGCAACCAAGGTGGTGAGCTGGTCCTGGAGATCCGTCTGCAACCGATTCCCCGCATACCATCCCAGACGGAGTTCCTCGTGAAGGATGATCGACGGGTCCGAGATTAGAACCCTGTTCACACCCAAACCATCGGTCGTAGATTTAGCAGCCCATGCCGGAACGTGTTTGACCTTGGGTGACGAGGACCCGCTGAAGGTGACGAACGTCGTGTCAGTTCCTCGCCAGTCGTAGAAAAAATGTAGCGGCAGATCGCCAACCTGAATCTCGACCGTTCCACGGACACCATCTCGCTTCTGGAGGAAATCAGCAACACTCTCGAACCGTGCCGGAGGCTTTGCCGTGCGAATCTCACGCATGTTTCGTGTCCCTTATCTTCGCTGTGATGTCAGCGTTGTTATGTCGTATCGAATGCACTGGAAAAAAGCCACGGTCATGTGGGGACATGACCGTGGCCTCGCAACGAAATCAAATGTTCTGAGCGATGCTTTCCTTTAGCACACGGTAACCCTCTCGAGCCTCTCGATAGAGGCCACCACGCACACGCTGATGGATACGCGCTGGATACTGCGACAGGTGCTTGTGGAGGTTTGGATCGGTGTAGCTAACGAGCATCTCGGGACGCTCTAGCATGCGGAGGAAATTCTTATTCTTCGGCGTGACGGACATTGCCACAGCCGGCACGCCATACATGGTCGCTACAACCAGACCGTGGAACTTAATCGTGGCGAGGGCCGAGACCGAGGAGATCGCCGCGCAGAGCTCGTCCAGGGACTCGCTGTGGATGATCTCCTCGCCTTCCTCGGCGATGAGCTGAGCTCGCTTGAGATCGTCTTCACCGAGGGACTTAGTCGCCAGCACAAGGTGTTTGATCTTGTAGTCCATGGCTTTGGCCTCGTCGATGAGCTTCCGCACGTGCGACATGTCCTGGTCCAGTGAGCGATGTTCGCGCATTACCACACCGAGGGTTTTCTCCTTTGGCGGGGTCGCCGCTGGCCTATCGAGTGCACACACGGGGTCCGGGTACCACTTCAGCTTGTCGCCGGGTTCGAGGTTCTCCTTGATCCACTCGTAGCTCTCGACATCACGAGCGACAATGAGTTTGCAGTTCTCATGCTGTACGAACTTCTTGTACTGCGCGATCACGTTCTCACGTCGGAAAGATGCACGCGGCACACCGAGGCCGAAGATGAAGGTTGGCTTGTTAAGCCACGCCATGTCCCAGTACAAGTCGGAGACTCGCAGTGGATTCAGCAGATCACCACCGCCAATGAGGACACCGTCAAAGCCCTCCACCAGTTCGGCAACGGGCTTCGAGAAGTACGGTGTAGCCAGTAAGTCATTGGCAACCACCAGTTCATATTCTTTACCCAGGTGTTGTTTGTGTGCTTCGAGGAAGAGTTCGTCACCGAAGTTACCCCAGCCGAAGTAACCGACCATAGCAATACGTTTCATGTTATTGTTCCTTTCCAGAATTCTGGAGTTCATAATCCTCAAGTCGCCGCTCGTAGAGGTCGACGATCTTGGTCAGAATGTTACGTGCACGCGGCTGATCACTATCGGTGACCAATTCGAGACGCTTGAGATACCAGTTCGAAATAAAATTATCGAGGTGGTGCTGCCGGTACAGGTCCAGCAGGTCCAGCCTGCGTAGAGTATCGACCTGCGCTGTTTCCATGATCATGCACTTATCGAAGTACCGGACGTCGACCGAATTCGTGACGGATCCATCGCGTTCGGCGTAATAGATCAAGTGCGCTCGGTCCGTGAAGACAACCGATTTGGCCTGCGCCAAGACCTCCCACCCGAACAATGTGTCTTGCCCTGCGGCACGCTCAACGAAGCGCAGGTTGTTGTTGCGAAGGAAGGTGCGATTGATTATTGCGGCCTGAGTGGACACAACGGGGAACTTACCCGCTTCGAAGAAGACCTCTTTCGGATTCTTCACGAAGTTGTCACTGCCTCGTGCGTGACGTCCTGTGGTGGTATTTTGGTGGGCCACTTTGATCTGGTACCCACTGACGAAATCGACGGCTTCCTCACTCTCTGCACACTTCCGGTACAGATCGAGGAGGACATCGTAGCCCGCCTCCGAAATCTCGTTGTCGGGATCCAGGAAGGTGACCAGATCACCTCGTGCGAGGTCGATGCCGCGGTTACGCGGACGTGAGGCGCTGCCACTACCACCGTCGCCGAACCTCTCCACCCGGACGTTGGGCATCCGCTCTAAACGGGCGAGTGCGGCTATGGTCAGATCATCCGTGGAACCGTCGTCAACGAGCAGGATCTCCATCCTTGACCATGATTGGTTCCGCATAAGGCTCGGAATGCACTTGGTTTCCAAGTACCGACCGTTGTTATAAACAGGGACGATGACGGAAAGCTCTGGATGTTCGGATACCGAATCCGCGAATTCACGATCAATGTACGCTCCGAAATCCAGCTCGTACGGATCCACCACGTATCCTCGTCCGTTCAGACGTTCGAGGTCCCCCGAGACGAACAACTCCACATCCGCATGGTCCGTGCTCAACATGACTGTGGCAAGGTCGGTGGCTTCACCTACGAACTCGTGGATCTCCGCCTCCTGGTAGACACCGTCGATGAAGCGGGCAGCTTGGCCGACGAAGTCGATGTCGGCGTACTTAAACGCGTTCACCCGCGAGGTCAGGTAGAACGGACCGTATTCGTGGGCGTCACCCATACGGGTCACGTAGCCATAAGTACCGGAAAACAGAGCGTCTGCAGCAGCTTCTTGCGACACGACCGTAGCTTCCACAAGGAGCTGTTTGCCGACAATCCCTTCGATATCGGCCACGTTTCCGTCGGCAATAACTAGTACGGTGTTCGACCGGCCCACAGAAGTCGGCAATCCAACTGTTTCCGCCATGCTCGAGACCACCGCGTAGCTGGTCTTGTCATGCATGACGTAATGCATGGCTCGTTGCGCCAGCTGCCGTTCGAAGTGGATTAGCTTGGTATCCACAAGGCTCGGCAGCGGATTCTGCTCTGCCACAATCCGAACCTCAGGGAACTTGTTGAAAACCGAACGTGCGTAATTCGAGACGAGGGATTTACCTTGGGCCTGGAGCTCGTAAACACGCATGGCGCACATCGTCGAGCTGCTCTTGACCGAGTTGAAGTTCAGGCTGTGGCGGAAGAGTTTGTGGATCTTCTGAAGCAAATCGTGGGGGAACGGACCGATAATCGAGTCCTGGTACATCTCGGGGAAGTCATAGCCCTCCAGTTCAAAGTTCCGGTCAACTACGAGCAGGTTTTCCCTCGACTCGGGAATCGAGTTGAAAACAGTCTGCATATCGAGGCAGCGTTCCGGGTAGCGTTCCGGATAAGATCCGGCGAAAAACGACTTCGGGATGTCGAATCGGAAGGACCCGACGGGGTTATTCACGATGGGGTTAACGCCGTACTCCCCGTAGTAGACACGGTCGTGTCCCAAGTGCACCCGATAAGAATCGATTGATTCAGCATCCGAGGTGAAGATGAAATCGAACTTCTCAGCCACGGGAAGGAAGTAATCGAGGTTCGGCGGGTCCTCGATAGACTGGAAAACGGTAGGAATGTCTCGGGACTTTGCGTATTCCAGAATGTTCTCGAGCGCCAACTTCGGCTTCTCCCTGAACTTGACTCCCTTCCATTCCTCGTCGTTCATGCCTTTCCAGCACGTCACGTAGAAGATCGCGTCAAGGTCCTTCTCCGCTAGGATCTGCGCATGGTTATCAGGCGATAGATAAATGGCCTCGTCGAAAACATCTCGGTAGAAGTTGAACATGTATTCATCGGTGATGAGCCCGACGGATGCAGGGATCTTCCCGTAGTGGTGCGATCCGTTAGTTTCCGGGAGCGAGCGGGCCATGGAGGTCAGTAGTTCCCGAACCATTCTCTCCCGATTGGAGGAGATGGGTTCACTCGTCCGAGCCGAACCGGTAACCTCGGCGGCACCAGTCTGCTCGGGCGAGGCCGCCAGATTAAATAGCTCCCGGGACAGTGCCTTGACGGAGTGAGAAATCTCGGCGGCACGTTCCTGGGCACCAAGGATGGTCCCAGCAGTTTCTTCGACGATGGCGGAGCTTGTTTCGACGTATTCGACGAGCGGCCCCTGCTTCTTCGAAATCTCTGCAGTCGTCGCCGCGCTGAAAGAGCTGAACTCCACCGCGCCGCGGCCCACGAGTCGCATAGCTATGAGAATGCACCCAGTCCCCCGCCGTAGCGTCACCCGGGCAGTGGAATTGATCTTGACTGTGATCTCACCCAGTCGATTGCCTTCGCGATCGTATTCGAGAACCAAGAGACTGGGACGAACCTCGCCTGTCCGCTTGATCTGCGAGGAGATGTGCAAGGTCCGGTGCATTCCGACTGTGAAGGCGTGTGGAGTGCGGAGCCGCTTGAAGTCCTTGTCGTCGCCGTTGGCGACCAGGTACACGGTACTCTCCTGAGACGTGATTACCTTTGTCCGATTGCTCTCAGAAATACGCATGCATACAGCTGCTGCGTTCGATGCAGTCCATCGATTCAGCGCAAGGATGTCACCGTTAGCGCCAATAATTGAGAAAGACATTTCCTTCATTTCTTCAGCATGAGCTGAGGATTGTTACTGCGTTCGAAATCGTCCCAAAGCCGCGTTTGACTGGCGGTCAACACATTCAGGTTCTCCGTCATTTCCCGCTGTGCGGCTTGGGATTCTGCCAGCCTCTTGGAAAGTTTGTTCATCTCTGTTCTCATGCGATCGGCAGCCGACCTCTGCTTGAACAGAATTCCGAGAACCGCGGTCAGGATAAATACCAAACCACCGAGGAACGCGAGGGTTGAGAGTATGACGTAGACCGGCGTGTTGCTGACCAGAAGGATTACGATCCCGGCGATGAAGAAAAGTGTAGCAACACCGGCTAGAAGAGCGACTTGCTTAGTTCGTCTCGAACCGAATCGAATTTTTCGCATTTCTTCAGCTGTCCAATCACACGGTTTCGGTAGGTCCGGCGATCGATGCACGCCGTTTCACAGCAACTTTATACGCTGCCAAGAGGGCGTCAAAATCGGCATTGGCTTCACTGTAACCCACAAAATAAAAACTAATTCGAGGTTCCGACTTTAGGCAAAGGAGGTTATTCACGCCAAACAGCACCCAGCTAGCGTCCCGCTTCCTATAGCATCATCCCAGCACCCGCATATAGCCACTGCACGCCGCACCCTCCGCGACGTCTTCACCCCACCACCGATCCTCGACATGCTCGCGGCGACCGACCTGTAGAGCGCCAAATTGCTGTGAAACGACCACGAGGCTTCGCCAGCACAGGTTCAAGCTGCCCCAGAATTTGCACCGACTACGTCGCGATCGGTCCGTTGTTCTGTATTTTCGCTGAATGGATGGCCTTCAAATCCATGACCAGCCGCCTCGACGGTAATCCGGCCAATTGTTGAAGTTGCAGGCCAATCGCCAGCGCCGCGTACACCACCAGTCAGATTTGGCTAGATGGGAACACGCGTCCGCGCACCCTGTGTGTAATCTCGCAACTTCGCAGTCACTAAGTCTCATCTCTTCGTACACAACTGATCTCGCGACTTGGTGTGTCCTGCCTAAGCACTTTGTGGACGTCCTGTCTCAAAATTCATAGACAATTCACGCTTCGTTTTTCTGGCAGATTCAATGCGCGAACACCCCGTTGCCACCGCGCGTACGCGCCACGATCATCAACTACGAGCCCATCCTGCCCGCACTGACGATCAGCAAATTCTGCAAATCCCAGAAAACTTCCCGCAGTATCTTCTACCTGATCCGTGCCCACGCCACCGCCGAATCCGCAGCAGGCCTCCACGTCCGTCCTGCACGACGCTGCGGACTCGAGGTCATCAACGAGCGGGTCCGCATCCGCAAACAGCTAGAGAAGGACGGAATTGACCGCGGTCCGAAACCATCAGCTACGAAGCGACCATCCAAGATTCTTTCCCCGGCGGACGTTCCCCATCGATCGTGACCATGGCCCGGCTCCTGGCCGGGGTTGGCCATGTTGGCCGTACCGCGCAAGCCACCACAATCCTCGGATCTGCCCCTTGCAAGATCAACGGCCATGGCCTTTCGCCATTTGGATGCCTTCGCATACCAGACAAGCAGGAGCCATGGGACGTCCAGAGAGCTGCTCGGATAATTCGAGGGCATTCAACCAGCTGCGCATGGGCGCGATCCTGTCCGTCGAAGTCCTACTTGCCTCCTGCGGCTCCATGCCAATCACCAGGCTGCAGGGGAAACCGGCCACCCAGGGCCAGAACGAACACTCCACCAGACGCTGACCAGGTTCCTCAATTCGAACCGGCCGGAGACCCTGGAGCGGCTGCGGGAGCGAATTTCCCGGTACCGGGAACACTGCAATGACCACCGGTCGCATCAGGCCCTCGAGCAGGCCACCCCCCACCACGTGGGAAAACATAAAACAGCACGTCCCGGCGACCCAGCCGATCCCGCTGGTGGATCTCCAGGTGAAGGGATCCCGTTACCGGCAGGCCTGCAAGCTGCGAAAGTACGAGCTGGGACGATCCAACCTGACAATCTCCAAGAACGGGCAGGTCCTCGACTACGAGTACGACGCCGTCGAGGAGGCTGGCGGGTAGGCAACGCCTCCGGCGATCTACCAGCTGGTCGTTGAGGTGACGCTGGCGAACCGGCAGGTCTATTACCAGTGCCACCACGTCTCCCTGCCCACCATTTTCGCCGGGCGCCGGTACTACTGGAGCATCTCAACGGAGGAATTTCTTCTCGCCGACCCCGACACGCTCGAGGTCGTGTTCTCGTTTCCGCTGCCCATGATGGACCTGGACGGGCGCGGAAAAGTACGTGGACTCCTATTCCATCCAGGGGGTCCAGATGCAAATCCCGACCAAACAGTGGGAACGATTAGATGCCCGTTTCCACGAAGAATTCTCGATGCAAACCTAAGCACTGCCGCCGTATTTGAAACCCAGGAGTTCACTTCCTAGGTGACAGATATCGAGAGGTATTTGTGTACGAAGCCAAGAGACCTTGTGCCCACGATGTGGTGAGATTCCATGTCCACGAAGTGATGGTCTTATACACTGTCGCCGGAACAGCACTACCAAGAGACGCTATTTAGCGCCTGGCTCCTGGATCTGCTGCCCGGACGCAGTGACAAGGCCTACGCCGACCGGCTCAAGACCCAACCCGAGGGATCCGTGGCCGGGATCCAGATCGCGACGCTGTATCCGATCCGCGGCTACCCAACGCCATCGACAAGCAACTCCCCAAAGCCATCGTGGACCTGGACGCCTTCCACGTCGTCAAGCTCTGTAGTTCCATGGTGAATGACATCCGGTGCCAGGTCCCGAAAGAGACCACACGGCAGCGGAGAGTGCGCCGACACTACTGGGGCGTCCCGCGAGCTCTTCATCCATTCGATTAACGACAAACAGCAATGGGACCAAGCGCTGGACTAGCACGGAAACCAACGGCATGACGCCTGGGTCATCGGCGCCACGAAGGTGATCGAGTTGAAAGACAACCTCGAAGGCACCTGGCTTTACTTCCGGGCCGAACCATTGCATCCCGGGGCCATGGCCTCACTTTTCGACGTGGACGGGCACCGGGTGACGGAACTCCTGACCAACTCAGAGCGATACAACGTCGCGTTCCTAGACGCCCGCCACCGAGCCCGGTCGGGGTGCGAAAACCATATCAAGACGCCTAAGAACACCCGACTGGGCGAATTTCCTCTTCATGCCTTTGCCGCCAACTAACTCTGGGCGGACCTGGCCATGCTCGCGGTGAACCTGGTGTCCTGGATGCCGTTGGCGATCCTGCCTGGAGGTCATGTTGCCGGGATCTGGGACATGAAGCGGTGGCGCTATCGCCTGTATTCGATTGCCGGGAAACTCATCAGCAGCGCCCGCCGAACTATGCTGCTGATCCCGGATTCCGCACCCGATTTACTCCCGTTCGCCACGCTGATCGAGGGAGCTTCACAATTGCGCCAAGGTTGGGGCAGCGGGCTCCTTGCGGCATAGGAATCCACACGGCAAGAAGCCATTCGAGTCGAAAGAACACCGCTCCCCGAGAGATGGATCCCTGTGTCTCAGCCCACTACGTGGCCATCCCAGCATGCTCGAAACACGTCCGGCCGCCGAGCCCGGCAAAACCATGGAATAGGCGGCCGGCCTGCACCCGGCGAAAAATCGAGGCTAGTTCTCGCTTTCCAGTTCCACTAGGCGGGCCGGTTCGGAGACATTCAGCTCCGGCTCGGCGTCGCTGTGCGCTTTTTGTAGTGCTTCAGCCAAAGAGAAAGCGCCTCGGCCCCCGCAGTACGCATGCAGCGATCCGCGCAGTTCGACTTTGGAGAAGCGATCGAAACGTGCCGACCAGTCCTAAGCCCGGCTATCATCGTATTTAGGGAAGATCGGCGCCGGAGGCGGCAACTCCGTGCCTGCTACGAGCGCTGTGTCGAAGGAACCGAATTCCCGCGCTGACCCTGCCGACTGGCCGAGAACCTCCAGCAACGATGCTGCAGCTGCTGGCATCACGGGCTGGACGAGCAACGCAACGCGGCGAACCACCTCCAGGGTCACGAAAAGAACCGTTTCCATGCGCGCCACATCCGTCTTGCGGAGTACCCACGGCGCTTGGTCAGCAAAGTAGGCATTCGTATCGCCCAGAACGGCCCAGATGGCTTCCAATGCCTTGCTGAATTCCTGGCGAGCAAATGAGTCTCGGCAGATTTCAAGCAGTTTGCCTGCCTCTGCCAAAATCTTCTGATCCGCGTCCGTAAGCTCTCCCGGGGTTGGTACAGCTCCCCCACAGTTCTTGGCGACCATTGACAATGACCGCTGTGCCAAGTTCCCCAAGTTGTTGGCAAGATCAGAATTCATTCGTCCCACAATGGATTCGTGGCTGTAGCTTCCATCCGCGCCAAAAGGAACTTCCCGAAGGAAGAAATACCGGACTTGGTCCAAACCATACTGGGAGATGAAATCTGCTGGGGCAACTACGTTGCCCAGGGACTTGGACATCTTCACGCCGTTGTTGTGAAGGAAACCATGAATCATCACGCGCTTCGGCAGCGGAAGCTTTGCAGACATCAAAAATGCTGGCCAATAGATCGCGTGGAAACGCGAAATGTCTTTACCAATGACGTGGACGTCTGCCGGCCAATACTTCTTGAACGACTCCGATTCGATGTCGGGGAACCCCGTACCGGTCAAGTAGTTGGTCAACGCATCGACCCACACGTACATGACGTGGTCCTTGTTCCCGGGAACCGGAACGCCCCAGTCAAAGGTAGTCCGCGAAATAGATAGGTCTTCCAGTCCCCGTTCGACAAAGCGGATGACTTCATTGAAACGGGTGTGGGGTGCTCCGAACTCGGGCTGAGATTTGTACAGCTCGAGAAGTTTGTCCTGGTAAGCCGAGAGGCGGAAGAAGTACGATTCTTCCTCGGTCCACACGACCTCGGTGTCGGTTTCGTTGGAGTATCGAAGGCCGTCTTCGCGTACCTCAGTATCGTCCTCGGCGTGGAACGCCTCGTCACGCACGGAATACCACCCGGCGTACTTGTCCAGGTAGATATCCCCGTTGGCTTCCATACGCTTCCAAATGGCCTGCGCGGCAGCGTAATGGTCCGAATCCGTGGTGCGAATGAACCTGTCGTAACTGATGCCCAGCTCGTCGTTCATGGCTTGGAAGGCATCCGAGTTGCGCTGTGCGAGCTCTCGCGGCGTGATTCCCTCGCGTTCGGCTGTCTGTAGCATCTTTTGGCCATGCTCGTCAGTACCGGTCATGAAAAACACGTCATAACCGTCAAGGCGCTTGAACCGAGCCATGGCATCGGTGGCGATCACCTCGTAGGCATGCCCAATGTGTGGCACACCGTTTGGGTAAGAAATGGCGGTGGTGATGAAAAACGGAGTCTGCTCAGAAGTCACCATAGAAATCTATCTTAGTTTGTCCCCAATACGCCCATCGGGGACTCCTATGTGAGTTGGTCGAGCTGGTCCCAGAAGGCAACACGCAGGGCACGGCGAACATCCTGCAGATCCGTCTTCCATTCGCCGAGACGTTGCGCGCAATCCTTGAGCAACACCCTGTCGATTTCCGGGGGCAGGAGCGGCCGATCGGACATCAGGTCTTTCAACTCGGCCGAGGTGGTGCTGGCGTACCAATTCTTGGCCACGCTACTCCCCACTTCCGAAGCTACATCCAAGGCGCTTGCGTCAGTGCCCGCGACGCCGGCAAACCCCGAAGTTTGTTGCGTCGAGCTATAGACTAGCTGGTAGTCCGGCTGCACCGGGGCATGAGGTTGCACCGGAGCCTGCAACTTGGGACGCTGGTTCAGCAGTGCGGGCGTGGGGGGCTTGGGTCCGGCCGGCTTCGGAGCAACCGGCTGTAGAACAGCCTCGACTTCAGCGTCCTTCGCCGCCGTGCCTGCACTGGCGATAGACGCCGTTTGGGCGGCGTGTCCGGGGTCCCACGCCACGGCCTTCACGAACGAACTCTTGATCAGTTCCTCGGGCAAGGTAATGATGCTGTCAACGCGCAGGGCGAGGTGCTCGGCAACCGAGGCCACGCCCAGACGGTGATCAGCCTTCTCGACGCCGATCAAGACGACCTTCATGCCTAGGTCCTGGGCCTCTTCCACGGCCTCAGCTAGATCGTCATCGCCAGAAACAAGAAAGGCAACCGAAGCTGCACGGTTTCGGGCAATGCCAACCAGATCCAAACCAAGTTTGAGGTCAACGCCCTTCTGTTCTCCATTAAAGGAAATTCGGCCCAATCGAACCTTTACTCCGGGTATCAGCCCGATCCGCTTGTGCTGATCCGTAAAGATTGCGTCCTTGGACGCGTCGTACCAATAGATTCTCAGGTTTTCTAGGCCGCTGAATTCCTTGGCCGTCTTGAGGATCCCGTCTATCAGTGCCTCATAGTTGACCGTAAATGCGGCACGTAGCGTTGTTCCGGAGGCACGGTGTCCCCCGATGGCCAACAGGAAACTAGCATCCACGAAAATTGCGCTCTGAGACATCATCACTCAATCCTATGCCGCGGAAAAGTTCCCCCTGAAAAGCGCGCGGATCACCTCGGTGATTTCTTTCGATATCACAAAATAGCCAACCGGTCGGCACTGCACATAGACCTCACAACCACGTGATTCGTGACCACTGGATTTCATCGCATTTCAGTGCTTCACTCGGCCGCTGTCCGACGCGGACGCCAGGCTGGTCGCTCAAGGTCAAACAAAAACGTGCCCCGATGCCAGCCTGGCAATCCCCCTGATTCATCGTCAGGAAAACCGCCAGCGGCACGCGAGGCACGCTCGTAGTGCATACCGGGAGTGCTAGTCCTCGAGGTTGATCTCGCGGGCCACGGTGGCACCAATGGCGGCACGAACGATGTCCAGCACGCCGGCCGGCAGCGCCGAGTCAATGGCGAGCACTGCAACCGCCTCGCCTCGTTCCTCCTTGCGTGCGACCTGCATGCCCGCGATGTTCACGCCCTGCTCGCCGAGGACGTTGCCCAGGGTTCCGATGACGCCCGGGCGGTCGGCATAGCGAAGAACGATCATGTGATCGGTGACCGGGATTTCGATTTCGTAGCCGTTGATGCCGACGAGCTTTTCGATCTGCTTTGGACCGGTCAGTGTGCCGGCAACCGCGAGCTGGGTGCCTTCGGTGGATGCGCCCTTGACGGTGAGCAGGTTGCGGTATTCCGGAGAATCCGGGGTGGTGACCAGACGAGTGGCCACGCCACGCTGTTCGGCGAGCACCGGGGCGTTGACGTAGGAAACCTGGTCGGAGACAACGTCCATGAAGACACCCTTGAGGGCGGAAAGCTCCAGGGCCTTGACATCCAGGGAGGCGATTTCGCCGGCAACCACCACGTCGATGCTGGTCAAGGAACCAACGGTCAAGGCGTTGAAGATGCGCCCCAGCTTCTCGATCAGCGGGATACCGGGGCGAACGTTTTCATCGATGACACCGCCGGCAACATTGACCGCGTCCGGGACAAGTTCCCCGGCCAGTGCCAGGCGAACGGATTTTGCCACGGAGACGCCGGCCTTTTCCTGGGCTTCGTCGGTTGAGGCACCCAGGTGCGGGGTGACGGTAACGTTTTCGAATTCAAAGAACGGCAGGTCCGTGCTCGGTTCCTGGACGAAGACGTCGATGCCGGCCCCGGCGATTTCCTCGTTCTTCAGCGCCGTGTAGAGAGCGTCCTGGTCAACCAGACCGCCGCGGGCCACGTTGATGACGTATGCGGAGTCTTTCATCTTGGCAAAGGCGTCCTTGCCAAGCATGCCCACGGTCTCCGGGGTCTTGGGCATGTGGATGGTGACGAAGTCGGACTGTGCCAACAATTCCTCCAGGTCCACGAGGGTGACGCCGAGCTGCTGGGCGCGGGCCGGGGTGATGTACGGGTCGTAGGCAAGGATTTCCATGCCGAAGCCCTGCAGGCGCGCGGCCACGAGCGCACCGATACGTCCCAGACCGATGATGCCGGCCTTCTTTTCGAACAGCTCGACTCCGGTGTAGGAGCTGCGCTTCCAGGCGCCGCCCTTGAGCGAGGCGTTGGCGGCCGGGATACGGCGGGCCAGGGAGACAATGTGGCCCACGGTCAGTTCGGCGGCCGAAATGATGTTGGAGGTCGGGGCGTTCACGACCATGACGCCGGCCTGGGTGGCGGCCTTGATATCCACGTTGTCCAGGCCAACACCGGCACGGGCAATGACCTTCAGGTTCTTGGCTGCGGCGATGGCTTCGGCATCGACCTGGGTGGCGGAACGCACGAGGATGGCATCAACGTCGGCAATGGCAGCCAGCAACTGGGAGCGGTCCGCACCGTCGGTCTGGCGAATCTCGAAATCGGGACCCAAGGCCGCAATGGTTGCGGGCGAGAGTTCTTCGGCCAATAGGACGACTGGCTTATTTACAGACACGGGGGTGGCACCTTTGCTATTTCAGTGGGCTGGATGCATGGTCCGGGATCGTCCGGACCAGAAAGGCCAGAATATCGCCCGCCCCGTCATATGCCCGGTTCCACGGCGGGATGTTACGGGATCACGCCGCCATATTGTGAGCATCTTCACATGAGGTTGGATTCGCCAAAAAAGTATGACGCATCGCCGAGTGTGGGTGTTGGGCCGCCCACTTAGCTGCCGATTGTGGAATCGCAGGTGGCAGACCAACCGGAGGCTTCGTCCATGAGCGGCAAGATCCATAACCGGAATACGGGGTGAAAGGGTGGAACGTATTTTTCAGCTGCCGCCAGAAAACCGCCCACCTGTGTTGGTCCCCAGGACTCACGGATTGTATTCAGGCCCCGCGGACAACGACCTCTCCCGCTTTGGCGTGTTCCGTCCCGAACACCAGGTAGCGATTGGCAATCTTCTCGGTGAAGAACCGGTCGTGGCTGACCACCACCACGGCGCCGGGGAAGTGAAGAAGCGCGCGCTCCATCACCTGCGTGCTGGACATGTCCAAGTGGTTCGTGGGCTCATCAAGGATCAGAACCGAGGCACCCGAGAGAAGACACATGGCCATTGCCACCCTGGCACGCTGGCCGCCGGACAGGTTTCCAATTCGGTTCTTCAAGTCGGCCTCGGAGAACTGGAACATGGCCAGGAACCGGTTTACTGACTTCTTCGTCGCGCTAAAGGCCAATGAATTCGGCATGGCATTGACCGCGTGGGTCACGGTGTCGTCCGGATCTAGCTCGTCAAGAATCTCGTTGTAGGAAACCACCGCCGCGCCCTTGGTCCAGGTCACGTATCCTGAATCCTGCTTTTCATGTTCGGTCAGAACACGAAGCAGTGTGGACTTGCCGCTGCCGTTCGCACCGAGGATCACCATGCGGTTTCCGCGGCGCACCTCGAAGCTGAGCTCGGTGAAGAGTGTTTTCTCGCCATAGGCCTTCGACAGGCCCTCGACCCGGCAGAGGGTGTCCTTGATGTGCAGGCCGCCGTAGATTTCCGTGATGATCTTGTCCACGGGGCGCGGGGAACGCGACTTCTTGATCTTGGAAAGCTTGTTATCCAGGCCCTTGCTAGCGGCCTTGGCTGCTTCTCGGCGGTCAGAGATTCCTTCGGCTTCAAAGGCCAGGAGTTCGGACTCGTGGAGGAACTGCGATTCGAGGGACTTGAGCTTGAACTGCTTCGCCACCACGTACTCGGCGAAGTTTCCCGGGTATTCGTGAAGGTGGAAATTCTCCACCTCGATGATTCGTGTAACCACCGAGTCCAGGAACTTGCGGTCGTGCGAAACAATGATCGCCGCACCCTTGAATGACTTGAACCAGTTTTCCAGCCATTCAACACCTGCAATATCAAGGAAGTTGGTCGGCTCATCCAGCAAGAGCACATCCGGGTCCTCGAGCAGGATCTTCGCCAGCGCTGCACGGTTGCGCCAGCCACCGGAGAGAGAATCAATGGGGCAAATCCTATGGGCTTCGTCAAAGCCCAATTTAGTGAGAACAGTGTCAATGGAACGGGGGTAATCCCAGCCATCCAGCCGATCCATGGATTCAAAGAGCTCGGACTGGCGGTGAATCAACCGATCCATTTCATCGGCCTGGGGATCGGCGGCAATAGCCGTATCAATCTCGGCTAGTTCCACTTCGATGCTCTTGACCTCCACAAAAAGTTCATCAAGCACCTCGGTGATGGTGGAGGCCCCATTGAGTTCTGAGAACTGGGAGAAGTAGCCAATCTTGGTTCCCAGCTCAACCGCGACCGTGCCGGCGTCCGGTTCAACTTGGTCGAGGATCAGTTTCAGCAAGGTTGACTTGCCCGATCCGTTCCTGCCAATAAGACCGACCCGGTCCCCCGCTTCAAGCTTGAAGAATGCCTCGCGCAGGATCTGGTTGTTTTCGAATCGCACGCTGACGTCGTTTAGCCGGATCAAGCTCATGGTGGTGTGGTCCTATCAAGAGTGTTGGTGGTGGAAAGTCGGGCACGTTCCCCCTAGGGGGTCCGCTCGGTGAAATGGACACGAGCCAATACCGCGAAGCACCATCACTGATTCTACAAGGCCGGGTACACCCCCCCGTCGGATCGGCCAGCACGGCCGAGCATGGTGGCGCGATTCCTGTTCGAATGCCAGACTGGTTGGAGGAGGCGTGCCGTGTCTGCAAATGAATTCACCGGTTCACGCGACAGTTCTGCCCACGAACAACTTGTCTGGGACTACATCGAATCACTGCCAACGAGTGAGATCGACAACATCATCGGTCGCGCCGAGCGCAAGGTCGAGAAAATCGCCTACGGCATGCTGATGGCCGGACGGCCCATCAACCTCAAAATCCGTAAACGGCTAATCCAATCGGCGATCCAGCGTGAACTGAACATCCGCGCAGGATGACACCCAGTGAGTTCCCCTGCTTCGGGAAACGAAACGTGGGGCCTACTCGACCAGCGGCGCGCCGGTCCCTGAATCTCCGTACGTCTCCACATGGATATGGTCCAGGTGCAGCGTCGTATCGTTCCACATGTTGACGAACTGTTGGCCATATTTGCCGGATTTCGAATACTCTTCCCATCCCTTTGTAGGTCCCAACCAGATTTTGTCATCCCAAATCAAGTAGTTGACCCCCAGCGACTTGCGGTTGGCAATCAAGAACCGTGCAATTTCGTTGCCATTGCTGATTCCCTGGGCGCTCTTGTAGTTCTTGATCATGAGGTCCGTCGCCCGGCCGCTACTGTGTCCCACCGAGCCCGGCCGAACGCCGCCATAGGCTGAAACGTAGCCCGCATACCTTGCTCTCACTGCATTATTGACTGCCACGGTGTCGGGTTGGAGCGTGGCAACGACCTCCTTGGCGAGGTAGTCCTCGCTCATCCATCCGGTGCCAAGGCTGGTGACCACGCGGGCCCATCCGTTGCTGGATTGCAGGTAAGTGACTCGGTCGCCGGCCTGGACCACGCCCAAGATCGGGTGCACAATCGAATTTCCCGTGCGGAGGTTTACGTTGCCCTTTGCCCAACGGTACTGGGTGGTTACCGGCGGCGGTGGCGCCACGGTGGAGAGGTAAACAACGCTCACCCAGCCGGTCCCCTTGCTGGTCTTGACGTTGGCCCAGCCACCCGAGGTACGCCCGAGCAGGATTCGCTCGCCCTGCGGAACAACGCCAATTGAGCCATGGCTGGTTCCGGGACCCGAGCGGAGGTTTAGATGCGCCGTCGTCCAGCGCGGGGCACTGAATACGATTTCGTTGGGCTTCGATGGGGTCGGCTTCACAACCGGCGGCTTTGGAGCCACGGTCGAAAGATAGTCGTCGCTCACCCAGCCCGTGCCCTTGCTGGTCTTGACATTGGCCCAGCCACCGGAGGAACGTCCGAGCAGCACCCGCTCGCCCTTCGGAACGACACCAATGGAGCCGTTGCTGGTACCGGGACCCGAGCGAAGATTCAGATTCGCCGTGGTCCAGCGCGGGGCACTGAATGTCACAGTGGGCTTAGGCGGTAAAGACTGCACCATCTTGGTGGAAAGCTTGCT